>NZ_LRPD01000051.1:0-20527 GCF_001605865.1 Acinetobacter sp. NRRL B-65365
TTGATCTATATTTGACTGTACAAGAAAAGTATCCTCAATAACACGATATTCTTTCATTTTGATTTCTGCATAATAAGGACTCCCTACTTTTCCCACTGGTATTTCTTTTGTCAAAAAAACATCGTTATTTACATTAGTGCAACCCAATAAAAGTAAAAATGTTAATGCTATAAATTTTTCCATCTATTTTAACTCTCTTTTTATAACAGTATCTTCAGAAGTTAGTTTATTAACAATCCCTGTCAACTTAAATCAATCTATGTCAACCAAAATTCTATGTTTTTTTATAAGAGTATAATATCAATCAAAAACAAGCCCTTATAAAAAGTGCTTGTTTAGATATGTGGTGAAAGCACTTTGCTTAAAAGCAAAGATATAACTATACCTTTTAAATTCATATCAACATTTTTCAGCAACGGCAAGAAATGTATTGTGTTACAAAACCCATGAAAATAATTTTCAAAACAACTACTATTAAAAATCAGTCATTTCTCATATTTAATATTGTAAAAACTACAGTATAAAGAGCTAAAAAAACACACCATAAAATCAAGTAGATATTATGATCAAACTTAACTGTATTAATAATGAGTTGGTTTAAAGGATCGCTATCAGTCATGAGTGCACATAAGAACAGGAATACATAAGCAAAAAAGCCAATTCTCAGAACATATGTAATATTCTTCACAAAGAACATTATAGTACCAAGAATAACGCTTACGATACCGAAGAACCAAAGGAGTACGCTTTCGTCTTCGTTTGAGCCATCCATTTCCCTCAGGTAAACAAATTCACCCCCCCCATAAGGTATGTAGGTGACAAAACCTTTTGTAAGAGATTCAAAGCAAATAGCCAGAATGCCTGAAAGAACCAAAATAAGCGCCAAGTAATGTTTTAATGTTAAATTTTTCATAGTCCTGTGTAGCCCTCACCAGGTGTCCAATATTTATGTAATGTGCGTGGAGTGGCAGTACAAGCTGGGCAACTATCTGGCTTAGAGTAAATAATTCCTCGTAAAGCTTGTCTGATTGATTCCTGCCAATTTCTTGAGCGATTATAGACTTTTCTAGGGTTTTCAAAATTCGTCTTATCTTCTGCCGGGTCCAAAAAAGAATCCAAACCACTCTCCCCAGCATTATGCAAAATAGTTGCTTCTCTTGGAGTGAGCCGTCGCCCTAACTTTAGTTGCTTTAATTGAATGTTCTTAGCAACCATATCTGTTGCAACTTGAGGATCATTTGTTATGAGGTCAAAAGTTTTTCTGAGCCTATTTGGGTCACTCTCTGGAAAACCAAGTAAGTCGGCTGCTAAGCCTAGTTGCATTTCACCCAAGCCATAACTCCTGTGTGGTTTAACACCGAACTTATCTTTAGTGTAAGCGATATAGTTCTTGGCAATAGCAGCAGATGAATAGAATTTTTCTTGAAAAACGATTGAACCAATCGTCATAGGGTCCACACCATACTTTGCTGCTGAGGTGTTAATAGCTGTATTGTAATAGGCTACCGTGTATAACCCTTCTGGAGGATGCACCGAACGATTAACCGCGATATTACCAATGTTGTGATCTTTGTCTTGGCTAGTATGATGAGTAACTAGTTTAACTTCATATACTGTATGCTTTACGTTACTGCCTGACTCTTTTGTATACGTAGTGCCAACAAAGGGTTGAGGCTCTAACAACCTTCCAGTTGGCAAATAAACATTAATTCGAACAGTACAGTTTTCTGGGTTCTCATTTTTTTGCAAAGGGAAATTTGCCTCAACAGATATACCTGAAGGGTTGATCTTCAATTTATTGGTTTCAAACTGTCTACCAGTATCTTGTGCGGTAAATATTGCAGAAAATGAAAAGTTAGTATAATCACCTAACCCTCTCAATCTCAATTGTACATAGCAGGTGCTCATTCTATGTCTTCCTCGCCTGGCACAGGATCTGGATAATCATGATTGTCTAAAAGATGGAAAGATATTTGTTCTTCTTTCTCTGTATATATTCTTTGAGTGTATCCATTTTCATCAGTAACACCTTCAAATTGCTTGCCTGATTCTGACATTGCGAAATATGCTTTATTTTTATACGGTATATTTTGATTATCAATCAGTTGAACACTTAGATTAAATAGTCCCTTACTTTCGGGTAATATTGGAAAGTGGCTAACAACTTGTTCACCAGACTTAAACAAATGCTGCCCTGCTTTCACCTCAAATTTACCGCCTGTGATCGGAAAAATACCTGAGCCATTCAGCTTGATCTGAGAACCACCCGCGGTAATCACAATCTCTTTCGGACTACTGATCTCAATGCGGTCTTCCGTAGAAATAATCTGAATCCCTTGTTTGGCAAGCAAATCTATTCCATCTGACTGAGCCTGAACCTCAAACTTACCTTTGGCAGCCACCTGTTTAATCCCATTTTGCGCGGCAAACAGGCTAATTCGGTTTTGCGCATGCGTAATCAGATTCTTCTGCGTACTCAAATTAATACTATCGCCTGCAAACTGGTTGATCTGCCCATCCGCGGATAAATGAATATCTTCATTGGTGCTTAAGCCAATGCCAGCGGGTGAATTAAGTAATAACAGTGATTTTTTAAATTGGGCAATTTTCTCTTGAATCTGCTCTGCAAATTCTTTGAGCTGATCAAGCGATTCAATTTCATCGGTCTGCTGGTTCTTAGCCACTTCACTTAAAGCTTTGGCATTGCTCTGGTTGCCTTCCAGCTGTTGTTTGGCAGGTTGGGCATCAAGATGTTCGCCTTTGGCCTGATCCTGCTTATGCGTGGAAACCAGTAGACCTTCTCCAGCTCGGACTGCACCCCATTGGTCAGTCCGCAATTCAAAACCTTCACCGCGGTCTTCACTTTCCGCTGTGGCTTTAGGATGGCTCAGTTTACCTAAGTTAAGTTGGCTGGCAGCGTGGCTGCTTTGTAGCTGTGCGCTGATCTGTCCTGTGGTGTCATCAAAGCGTAACTGGTTAAAGCCTTCGCCTTGGTATTCTTTGGACTTGATCCCTGCCAGTTTCTTGGTATCAGGCAGCTTGCCTGCATTGTCGAACTTGGTCGGGCTGCGTTGTGCTTCATGAATGCGGCCCACCACAAATGGCCGATCAATATTGCCATCAAAGAAGTCAATGACCACGATTTCATTGATACGCGGTAGGAAGCGGGCTCCATAGCCTTCGCCTGCCCAAGGCGTCAGAACATCGACCCAAGCTGAATCGGTGTCATTGTCATTGGCTCCTGCACCACCATCATGGCTGTGGTCTTCATTGCGGGTAAACAGAAAGCGGACTTTAATCCGCCCCCATTCATCGACATGGATTTCTTCGCCACTTGGGCCAACCACTTTAGCGCGTTGTGGGGATGCTGCTGGTCGGTGTTGTAATGGATTGTATTCAGGAACAGTTTTGATGCTGCGGCGTTGTAGGATTAACTGGTTAGCTTGGCGTTCTGCTGTGTTGCTTTGTTGGGTGAGCTGCCAATGACTTTGTGCTAAGAGTTGATTAATCTGCTGCTGTAGATCTTTAGGTAGGTTGTTCTGGTTATAGAACTGTTTGCCTGTGATCAGAAATTCTTTGTCTGCGCCACTATGCTGGTCAATTTCAGGGTGTTCTGCCAGTTCAAACCAGTAACCGACATGGGTATCTCGGACGGTGCTCTTCGCCACGAACTGTTTGGATTGTTGGTCGTAGTATTGACCCAAATTTTGATTGAGCTTTTCAATTTGCGCATTGCCAGATTGGGTGGCTCCATCTTCTCCATTGAGGTCTTGCATCCATGCTGGTGAGAAGTGCCATGCCTGTTCTAAACCAAGGCTGGCATTGTCGTGTTGTTCACTATGTTTGTGGGTGCTCTGTACACTGCCTGCACCTTCTTCCTGTTCCAGTGCATCGGCTTGCCAGCGTTGTACATGCACCGCACTTGGTTGTAATGAGCGTTGCCCCACTAAACTGGTCATGCTGTCGTATTGTTCGGTGGCACTACTGCGGTGGTAGCGAATATGGCGACGGTCTAAGGCTTGGTACTGGCTATTGTCATCAATTAAACGGAGTTTCTGGGCCTGAATCTGTTCGCTGGCACTACCGACTTTTAGCTTTGATTCATCTACCAGCCAGTTAATCCCTTCGCTACGCATGAGACGGGTGAGAAAGTCATAGTCGCTTTCATTGGATTGCATGATAAAGGGACGGACATCATAGTCTTGACTGAGTCCGCTTAAATCAAGTGTTAAGCTCGAGGCAAATAAGGGACTTTTTTGTTGCCATTCTTTAAAGACAATTTCAACCACATCACTCACGCTTTTATTCATAAACACACGGCTATTACGGCGTTGTTTCCACAGCGCGGTTGGGTCTTCGAGCGTGAGTTTATAGAGGGTTAAGCTACCATCAGACTGGCCTTGTAAGGCTTGAGTGATAATCCCCGTGACACGGCTCAGTTGACCCTGATCGGTAACGGTGTCAATTGCAGCTTGGCTGCCAATAAATTGTTTGAGTGGAATGGTGGCATTGGTCGACAAACAGATCAGCTCTGCCTTAAAGCCAGCGTTTAATTCATGCTGGCCATCAATACGTTGCAGGAAGACTTGGGAATTTAAATTTTGATTTGAAAACTGAATATGGATCGCACGTTTCTGTGCTGTGAGGCCCACTTGTTCTAGTGCCGAGTAAATAGTGTTGAACATATATTTTTATTGAAATTGAATTTTTAACTTGAGAGCATTTTACCGAAAAGAACCCTAATATGACTAGAACGTTCTGTCTTTTTACGACAATTTTTGTCTCTTTATTTATAACTAGAAATTTAAATACCTTTTTCATTTAATCTTAACAAACGTAAAAAATGCCCCGATCATCGGAGCATTTTTAATCATTCAATTCATATTAAACAAAACGAATTGGCTTAAATTCAGGTTCATTTTTGTGATGATCATCATCACATTCCTCACCTTCTTCTTTAGTACCACGGTCGATATAACCACTGCGCTGTTCTTTAGGTAAATTTTCCATTTCCCATGCGTAAACTGCTTGCATACAGATTTCACGCTGCTCTTTGGTCAATACAACACCATTTGGCCATTTGCCAATTTCAACAGCTGTACGAAGACGCTCAACAATTTCAGGATTTAAAATAGCGAGCATTTGTTCAATATTCATGAGTCATCCTGTTGAAAAGATTCAAAATCTTGATTCCACCCTAACTTGGTACGACATGCCATATAGAAGTCATAACCTGGTGGATGTAATAAGCTTAGTTTAAACGGATGTTTGCGGATATGCACCGTGTCGCCGACATTTAATGCAACACTATGTTGTCCGTCAGCACTAACCATAGGCAAAACACGATTTTCACGAATGGTAATCTTGATTTCGCTTTGCCCACCGACCACGATAGGACGTGATGACAAGGTATGCGGATGCATCGGAACCAGTGCAATCGCATCCATACTTGGATGCAAGATCGGCCCGCCGCCTGACAGCGCATAAGCAGTCGAACCCGTTGGTGTGGAAACTATCAAACCGTCACTATGCTGACGATAGACATATTGCCCATCAATATTCAGTTCAAAATCGATCATATGCACCGATTTTCCTGAATGCAACACTACATCGTTCAATGCAATTGCATCATAAATCGTTTCGCCATTGGTACGGACTTCCATTTCTAATAAGAAACGGCGATCTAACTGAAACTGACCTTGTAATACCTGATCCAGCTTAAAAATAGCTTCGGCTGGCTTGATGTCGGTTAGAAAGCCGAGTCGACCACGGTTAATACCGAGCACTGGGGTATTATGTCTGACTAAAGCTCGCGCTGCATGTAACAGTGAACCATCACCGCCCACCACAATCACTAAATCTACGACTTCACCCAGCAAGTTACGGCTTACAGTCTGCCCATGACTATAGGGGACAAGTTTCGCTGTTTCCTGATCAAAAACGGGGTTTAAACCTAAATTGATCAAATGATCATGAATTAAACATAACGTTTCTACTACAGAATACTTATCTGGTCGTCCAATGAGACCAATATTTCGAAAGGATTTATGTGAAATTTGCACGAATAATTCAGCTCCGTCGCGATTACTGACTATCATATCATTAACAACCAATGTTGCGTTGATGATTGATTAAAAAGTATAAAAATGTCTATCCGTTGTTTTTTTATACCGTTAATGTCAACACATTCTTAATCTTTTTATTGCATGTTGCTATTTATTCACAGTTTTATGATTGCAAAATGACAATAAGCTATCGCATCATTACCGTCATTGTTTTGGTTTTAACGCAAATCTATGAAGTTTGAACGTGGTATTGGTTTTCTAGCACTCATTTTCTCAATGTTAGTGATAGGTGTCTTTGTTGCCTTTAGTATCTATCTGATCCGACTGGATAATATTATTCGTGACAAGTTTGAAGGTCAGCGTTGGGACATCCCTGCCAAGGTGTTTGCACGCCCATTGGAAATCTATGCCAATGCACCGATTACTCAGGATAATTTTACGCAAGAGTTAAAATTACTCGGGTATAAGAATACGGCTAACTACGATAAGTCTGGTAGCTATGTGGTTCAAGGCAATCAGATGTATGTACACACCCGTGGTTTTGACTACGGTGATAGTACTGAGCCTGAACAAGTACTGGAACTAGCATTTGCCAATGGCGAAGTGAGTGAGGTTCGCTCAACCAAACCCTCAAATACAGGGATTGCACGTTTAGAACCTTTATTGATTGGTGGTATTTATCCGCAACATAATGAAGACCGCGTTCTCATTAAATTGAATAAAGTACCGAAAACCCTGATCGAAGCTCTGATCTCGACAGAAGATCGTAACTTCTATCACCATCATGGTCTTTCAATCCGTGGTACTGCCCGTGCTGTCGTCAGTAATGTAACGGGTGGGCGTCGTCAAGGTGGTTCAACCTTAACGCAGCAATTGGTCAAGAACTTCTATCTATCACCAGAAAAAACGCTGAAACGTAAAGTCAATGAAGCACTCATGGCGCTATTGATTGAATTACATTACAGCAAAGATGAGATTCTGGAAGCTTACTTAAATGAAGTAAACTTAGGCCAGAATGGTAGCTATTCTATTAATGGTTACGGCTTGGCTTCACAGTTTTACTTCGGTCTGCCATTGCGTGAATTGAATATTTCACAACAGGCATTTCTGGTTGGCCTAGTTCAAGGCCCTTCTCTCTATAATCCGTGGCGTAATCCAGAATCGGCGAAGAAACGTCGTGATGTTGTACTAAACAACATGAAAGTCATGGGTTATTTGACCGATGCAGAATATGAAGATGAAATTGCCCGTCCTTTAAATGTGGTTAGCAAGCCAACTTTAGGCCCTGCAAAATTCCCTGATTTCTTGGATATTGTTCGTCGTCAATTACGCACGGAATATCAGGAAAGTGATATTACCAATCAAGGTTTAAGAATTTTCACAACCCTTGACCCAATCGCACAAACTCAGGTACAGAACGCATTTAAGAGTACCGTCAGCCGTTTAGCCAATGCTAACCCGGGCCGTTTAAGAAACCTGCAAGGTGCTGTACTGGTTGCCCATCCAGAAAATGGTGAACTGGTTGCAGCCGTAGGTTCAACACAGGACTTTACTGGTTTTAACCGTGCGCTTGATGCAAAACGTCAAGTGGGTTCTTTGCTTAAACCGATCATTTACTTGAATGCAATCGAGTCAGGCCGATATACATGGGCAAGCCCGATTGAAGACAGCGCAGTCAATATTCCAATTGATGGTGATAAGAGCTGGACACCGAAAAACTATAGCGGCGGTGAGCATGGTGTTATACCAATGCAACAAGCTTTGGCAAACTCATACAACTTATCCACTGTCCGTTTAGGAAATGAATTTGGTTTATCTGCATTTAGCAATAAATTAAGACAGTTTGGTGTGACATCAGATATTCCTGCCTACCCTTCGATCTATCTGGGCGCAGTGAATATGTCACCAATGGAAGTATTAAGCATCTATAGCAACTTTGCGACAGGTGGCTTTAAATATCCGCCTCGTTCTATCCGTACTGTGGTGGATGCCAAAGGACATTTACTTGAACGTTATGGCTTAAATGTACAACAGACCATTGACCCTGCTGCAGCCTATATCCTGAACTTTGGCTTACAACAAGTAATGCGTTCTGGTACAGGTCGCTCTGCCTATAACAGCTTACCTGAATCATTAAATCTGGCTGGTAAATCTGGTACCACCAATGACACCCGAGATTCATGGTTCGCAGGTTATTCAGGCAATCATGTTGCAGTGGTGTGGTTAGGTCTAGATGACAATAAAGTCACAGGTTTAACAGGTTCATCAGGTGCACTTCCTGTCTGGACCAATGTGATGAAACAGCTTCGTCAAGAGCCTGTTAATCTGCGCCAGACCGATAATGTGCAATGGCAATGGATTGATAGCGCGAGTGGTGATTTATCTGCACAAGGCTGTGATGGTGCGATGTATATTCCATTACTCCGTCAAACCGTGCCACGTCGTGCAACCCTATGTGGTCAATCTCATTATGAAGTGGAACCGACCTATATTCCACAAACAGATGACACACAGAATGATGAGCATGAGGATAGCATTGGTAACTATATTCGTGAGAGTGAAAACCAGATGGATACAGATTTATCCAATCGTAACCCTGCACGCGTTATTTCCAGCGGCAGCTATAACGGTAACGGTGAGAACTAAGCCTCAAAAGGATGATTGGACATGATGAAGAAAACAGCAGCGATTATCGGAATGCTTATACTGGCGGGTTGTACGACGGCACCTGAAAAGACGCCAACCAAGACTTCGCCAACTCACCCACCGAAGAAAGTGACTCAGCCTTCTTCTGGAGTGAAAATCACGCCTTATGATCAAAAAGAGATTAAGCGTCAAAGCGTTCCTGTGGTTGTGCCTCAACAAAAGGTTCAACAGAAGTTTAATGATGGTAGTCAGCTACCTGCATTTAAAACCTTGATGCAAAAAACGCAGGTTGCTTATAAGCAGCAACAACTTGCGGAAGCTGAACGTTATGCCCTTCAGGCGCAACGTATCGCACCACAAGCCACCGAAACTTATTTGTATTTGGCAATGATTGCGAATCAACGTAAAGAGTATGCAAATGCAGAAGCATTGGCACGCCGTGGCCTCAGTTACGCGCAAAGCAATGCCATGAAAAAGCAGTTGTGGTTAATTATTCTTAAAGCCAGTGAAGCACGTAATCATTCGGTGAAGGCCCAAGAAGCTCGCAGAGCCCTTCAGGCACTCTAATCTTAGTCAATTGCACTAAACTGACGAATCCCGGCAAGCCCATAAGCATGATGTTTTTGGGCTTGTTTTAATTCAGCAGGTGCAACACCACCTAAAGCAAACACAGGAATATCGCTTGTTCGAGCGAGTTCTTCAAAACCTTCCCAACCCAATTCTTTCGCATCAGGATGCGTTTCTGTCGCCTGTACTGGACTTAACAAAACAGCATCACAACCAATATGATGGGCATGTTGCAATGAGACAGCATCATGGCAAGCTGCGATAAAGCGCTTCCCAATAACCAAGCCAGCTTTACTTACATTCATCAACTGTGATTGCTTCAAGTGGATGGTTGAGATCTTATCGCGTAATTCAGCATCCAGTTGCTGCCAGAGTTCGATATTGATCATCAATTTCTGTAATTGCGCATCGCTCAACCTTAAAAGCTGCTGCTGGATCTGTCCAATATCAGCACAATCAGTACGCCAATATAAGAGCGCCTCTTGTTGCGGCAAGGCATTGATTTGATCACTAATCTTGATGAGATGAGGCCAGATCAAACGTTGTAGAATGGCATCATTGGCCTTTGGAAAATTTAACTCAGCCAGTTGTTCACGTTTATACCATCCCCACGGTTGATGAATCAGATCGAGCAATTCATCGGGCACATAGGCATGAAACAAATGCAGATTCACAATAATGTCATCATATTCATGACGGATCACATCAAAAACATGCCAGTCTTTTATACCAATCCCTACTTCTTCATAAATCTCACGGCGACAAGCCTGCTCTGGTGTTTCACCTGCTTCAACTTTTCCACCGGGAAACTCATGTTTATTGCCCTGATGCTGGTTGGCCTGTCGCCAGCCGACCAATACTTTGGTTTTGTGTAATAAAATTGCGATTGCAACATCAACTGTAGCTTTGGTCATAACAGACTAAAATCTCTCATCTTTTATCCCGATTCTAGGGAATTTAAACACGAATTCACATGACCAAAAACAAAATTAATCACTGATTTTGTAAATTCTTAAAATTTCCGTTGACAGGTCTATTCGATAATGATTATCATTTAAAACATTAAAGAACACACCACGGAGCATAACAAATGAACGCACCATTCAACCTATTTACTCGTAGTACAGATGCAGCTCAATCATTGCCAATGTTGCATTCAAACAACCTTTTTGCCTTGGGGCGCGAAATCCGCATTATGCATGCGGGTGAAGAGTATCGTTTACGTCTAACGCGTAATAATCGCCTGATTTTAACGAAGTAATATAATAACAACCGCATAATAATAAACGTGGGAATAAGCAGTATGTCAGCGCATGCTGCTTTTTTTTATTTTGCTCATTAGAAAATTTATATAGGTAGCTGGATACTCACCTTGAGTCCGCCATAGCTGGATTGGGAAAACTTGATTTTGCCCTGATGCAATTCAACAATTTTATTACAAATCGACAAGCCTAATCCCGAACCTTGGGTTTTAGTTCCTAAGGCACGATAAAAACGCTCTCCCAATCGCTCTAGTATGTCGTTGTCCACGCCTTGTCCTTCATTTTCAATCACTAGCGCTATAGCATCTTGTTGCTGCTCCAAACTGATATAAATCTGTCCTTGCTCAATGCTATATCGGATCGCATTATCAATTATATTTCGGATGCAGGTAAATATGAGTTGTTGATTGGCATGCAGCATATTTGATTGTTCTGTGATGTCTGCATGAATTTGAATGCGCTTTTCTTTAGCAAATAATGCCAATGCTTGTGTTGCTTCCTGCACCACCTCTTGTAAATCAAAATAAGTTTTGGGTAGATTTTCTGCATGCTCAGGATCTAGACGCGCCAACAGTAATAAATTTTCCAGTGTTTGAATTCCACGGTTCACATCTTGCTGCATCTGGACGAAATCCCCAGCCCGTTCAGGATATTTACGCTGTAGTAACTGCAATCGCAATTGAATCGCAGATAAAGGTGAACGCAATTCATGCGATGCATCAGCAGTAAAACGCTGCTCTGCTAGTAAGGATTGTTCAAGACGCTGTAACAGTCGATTGAGCTGCCTCAACATTGGCTGCAATTCTTTGAGTTCGACATCCCCAGCTTGTATCGGGCTCAAATCATCTGCATTTTTTTCTGATATTTCTGAAGATAACTGATGAATCACTTTAAATTGTCGTTTAATCAGGAAATGTAACATGATCCATTGCATCAGCCACACCAGCATTAAAATCAGTGCATAGCCTGCGAAACTATTCAGCAAGTCTTTAAAACGTTCTCCGAGCGGCTGTAAAATCAGTACTTGCATATGTGCATGTTCATCTTCGCCCGCATAACTCCGCCATAACTGGCCTTGCTGCCAAATTATGCCATAGTCGCCATGAGTTGCTGCAATCAAAGTGTGATGCTGTGGATCAAGCTGAAAATCCGAGGACTGGGTTAAAACTTGCTGCGAATTGCTCAACTGATATTGGATATCAAATTCATCACTCAGTTCATCGATTTGTTGCCCAGAGGTTTGGGTTAAATCCGTAATCAGCAACATATCTGAAATCTCGTCCATGATTTCATCTTGTACCTGCATGGTTTGATATACCGAAATCACGGCGAACAAAAGTAATGCCACACATCCAGCAATCATTGAACTTACTAAAGAAGTTTTAACCAGCTTGGTTTGTAATGACACCACCTTCATTCTATTCCCCCTGATGCATGCGATAGCCTAGACCGCGAATGGTCTTGATATATTGACCACCAATCTTTTTACGAATCTGATAAATAAACACCTCGATGGCATTACTTTCAATTTCATCGCCCCATGCATACAGAGATTCTTCCAGTTGTTCCCGTGTCACAATATGCTCAGGTTTCTGCATCAGTTTATATAAAATCTGGAACTCTTTAGCGGTGAGATTGACGGCTTTACCGTCCTGAATCAAGGTCTTGGCTTGGGGATCAAGTTGTAAATTGGCAAAATGAAGATATTGACCCGCTTGAGTCTGATGTTGACGCAATTGAGAACGAACCCGAGCTGATAATTCCTCCAGATTAAATGGCTTGACCAGATAGTCATTAGCCCCTAGATCCAGTCCTTCTACCCGATCATGGATGTGGTCTTTGGCAGTAATAAAAATAACAGGAGTTTTGGTGTTTTGTCGGCGAATGGTTTTAAGGATTTCATCGCCTGAAGCTTGTGGTAAGCCCCGATCCAGCAGGATACAGTCATATTGATGCTGTTCGGCTGCCAGAATCGCATGATCCCCCCGTTCCACCCAGTCAACGCTATAACCGTCCATTTCCAGCCAGGCTTTGATACTCTCCGCCTGTGAGGCATCATCTTCAGCCAATAAAATTCGCATAAAACAGCCCACTCTGTTGATCTTTCACATAATCTTAAAATAAATCATAAACAAAAAACCACATGATGATCATGTGGTTTTTTTATTCGTCCATCAATCTTTAGAATTGAACCTGATCAACATCAACTTCAACACGTTTCGCTGGCTTATAGTCGATGTCGATTTCACCAATTAAGGTCACTGGTGTTTTTGCTGATACTGGCTTACCTTGCCATAAATCATCATCAATATCGACCGTCATTGAACCAGTCTGGTCACTAAACTGATATTTCTCATCACCTGTTGCTTTTACCACATAACCTTTCAATTTAACTGGCGTATCATCTTTCATAGTCAAAGCCTGTTTGACTGTGGTGATTTGAGTCAGCGCCAATGCTTGCTGATTTACAGCAGTAGTATTCGCTACGGCAAAAGTAGTTGAGCCAACCAAGCCAGCAACAACTGCAAATTTAGATAATACGTTCATATCCTTTCCCCTCATCGTGGTTTCATCATTTCGATGGAGTTATTAAAACAAACCAAGATGAGGTGAATCTGAAGATGACGCTGTACCTTAATTTAATGGCACCACGCGCAATACTTCTTCTAACGCGGTCACACCTTCAATCACTTTACGTGCACCCGCAATCCGTAATGGCTCAATTCCCTCTTTTTTTGCTTGTCCTTTTAGATCATTGAGTGTGCCATGCGCACTGATGATCGACTTGAGCTCCAGACTGACAGGCATAAATTCGTAAATACCGACACGGCCCTTATATCCAGTATGACGGCATGCTTCACACCCCACAGCTTTATACATGCTGGTTGGCATATCCATCATATAATCAAAGGTTAGATGTTCCCATTCTTGCTCATTGATTGGTGTTTCTTGCTTACAATGCGGACACAGGCGACGAACCAGACGTTGTGCCAGAACACCAAGAATCGTTGCAGCAGTCAAGAATGGCTGCACGCCTAGATCATGTAAACGCGTCAGGCTCGACGGTGCATCATTGGTATGTAAGGTAGATAACACCAGATGCCCTGTTAATGCAGCCTGAATCGCCATATTGGCGGTGTCATGGTCACGAATCTCACCGACCATGATAATGTCAGGATCTTGACGCATTAAAGCCCGCACGCCATCTGCAAAGCCTAACTCAATGTTTGGATTGACTTGCATCTGGTTAAAACTAGGTTCCAGCATTTCAATCGGATCTTCAATGGTACAGACATTGACCTGTTCGGTTGCCAATTGCTTTAAAGATGAATACAAGGTGGTGGTCTTACCTGAACCTGTTGGCCCTGTAACCAAAATGATGCCATGACTGTGTTGCGTCAACTGCTGCCAGCTCTGTAATAAATGACCTTCAAAACCCAGTTGTTGGAAACTACGCACCAATACTTCTGGGTCGAAAATACGCATCACCAGCTTTTCACCGAAAGCAGTCGGCAGAGTCGAAAGACGTAATTCAGTTTCCTGTCCTTTCGGTGTACGGGTTTTTAAACGTCCATCCTGCGGTTTACGCTTTTCCGCCACATTCATGCGACCTAAAATTTTAATACGGGAAATCACCGCCGTTAGTGTATTGGCAGGCATGTTATAGATAGTATGCAACACACCGTCGATACGGAAACGCACCTTACCTTTGTCTTTTCGTGGTTCTAGATGAATATCGCTGGCACCTTGCTCAAACGCAAATTGCAGCACCCAGTCCACCAGTTTGACAATATGCTGGTCATTGGCATCAGGATTTTGTGTATCACCTAACTGTAATAAAGCTTCAACGCCTTTATTTTCCCGGTCATAGATACTGGCATTTTGTGAGGAACTGACCGCACGGCTAACTTGATAATACTCAACAATATAGCGTTGTAACTGTTCAGGATTTAATAGAACTTTTTCAATCTTTCTAGGTGCCAGACTACGTTCCAGATTGTTTAACCATTCGGTGGTGAAAGGCTGATCGGTTCCGATCAAAATTCGGTCTGCCTGTACCTCCACCGCTAGAATATGATTTCTGACTGCAAATTCCTGTGACATGACACTGGTCAAGGCAGCTACATCGGCTTTAAGCGGATCAATGATAAATAAGGGAAGATCGGCTTTTTCAGCCAGCCATTGACACAAACGATTCAACGATAAGGTCATACCCGCATTCAGTTGGTCTTTTAAACTAAAATTGGCAATCCACTGCAAAGGATGCCATTTTAACTGATCTTTTTGGCGATGTGTGGTCTGAACCAGCAATTTGTCGCGTTCAGTAATCCGACCATCTTTCAGTAGTTGCTCTAAGCACCACGTCACATCAATCGTAAAAGAAAAGTTTGCGAATTTTGCCTGAGCTTGCATAACCGTTCATTCCCCAAATTTTTTAACGAAATTTATATTTTTAAAGTTTTAACTTTGTTCAACTGCAATAACGATGACATCCTGTTCACCGACCGTAAAACGCACATTCAACACTGCAAAGCACATTCCATACACGCGTTCAGCATCATTTTGATACGCAGGTCGAGGATCTAAAGATAACACTTGTTCAAGTTCATCGAATATCTTTTTATCCAAAATTCCCTGCTTTAGTAACTGCTGCTGTTGCTGTTGTGCATTTTCCGACCAAACAACCGTTTTACGCTGCGGCTCTTCTTGTGCATATCCACTGACAGAATCAGCAATTGCATCCGAATATTGAATATACGGTTTGATGTCTAAAATTGGCGTCCCATCCAGTAAATCACTCCCCGTGACATAGACACGCACCGCTTTACCATGCTTTTCAACGCGCAAAAATTGTACGACAGACAAACCAATCGGAGATGGACGATACATGCTTCGCGTCGCAAAAACTCCTATTTTCTGGTTACCTCCAAGTCTCGGCGGACGTACTTGTGCACGAAATTTAGGCATTTGATTCAAAGTGTTATCCGATTTTTTATTCTCATGGAACTGCCACAGCAGCCATAAGTGGCTAAAATCTTCGATCCCCTCAAATGCCAGAATATCGCTATAAGCCTCCGTCATCTCTATATAAGACTCAACCTGCACCAGATTTGGCTGGCGCGGAATGCCGAATTTCTCACGGTAAGGCGAACGCATATGGCCAATAATTGGCATCACTACAGAATTGTTCATCACTTTTTCTTATAAACACAATTAAATATATTCAGTTTATCGAGAATGATTTTAGATTAGAATAGCGATCTGTTTCTTTTAACTGTGATCGAGACCTTTAATGGCTGCTTTTAACGTTGAACGCATTACTCATGTTCACCACTGGAATGACACACTTTTCAGTTTTAAAACTACACGCGACGTCAGCTTACGTTTTAAAAATGGTCAGTTTGTAATGATCGGCCTTGAAGTGAATGGTAAGCCTTTGATGCGTGCTTATTCGATCGCCAGTGCGAATTATGAAGAAGAGCTAGAATTCTTCTCTATTAAAGTACAAGACGGTCCATTAACTTCTATTTTACAAAAAGTACAAGTGGGCGACGAAATCCTTATTTCTAAAAAGCCTACAGGCACTTTAGTACACGACGATTTATTACCAGGTAAAAATTTATATCTTTTATCTTCTGGTACAGGCCTTGCACCATTCCTTTCTTTACTTCGTGATCCAGAAACTTACGAAAAATTTGAAAAAGTGATTATGGTTCACGGTACACGTTATGTGTCTGAACTTGCATACCAAGATTTAATCTTGAATGAACTTCCTAACCATGAATTCTTTGAAGAGTTAGGAATCAAAGATAAGTTGATCTACTACCCAACCGTAACACGTGAGCCGTTCCACACCCAAGGTCGTGTAACTACGGCAATTGAGACAGGCGAACTGTTTGAAAAAATTGGTTTACCACGTTTTAACCGTGAAACTGACCGTGCAATGCTCTGTGGTAGCCCTGCCTTCTTGAAAGACGTTGCTGCACTGCTTGACCAACATGGTTTAGTCGAATCACCACGTATGGGCGTTATGGGTGATTATGTAATTGAACGCGCATTTGTTGAAAAATAATTTGAATAAATGCAAAAAGAACCGAGGCTAAAACCTCGGTTTTTTATTTTTAAGTTTTATAAAAATGTAATTTTATTTATATAAACATAATGATTGAAAAACTAAAATAATGAGTGATTATGCAGCATCTAAATGTATCAATCGCTCAATATAATACCAACACTCTTCAATCTCAGCATGATCTTTATTTACTTTGGCATAAGATGTCATTCCATCCAGAATGTTAATATACATGGCAGTTAATACATGAGGCTGATAGACCTGAGCCTTTACAAACAACCCCTCAACCAATGCCATTAACCATTCACGATACTCCATGATTGGTCGAATAATTGAAGGATATTGCTGTAATATTTCTAATGAAGCTTTTTGAAACATACAGCCGTGAAAATCATCTGAATTAAACCAGCCCAAATGCCAAAAATAGACTGCTTTAATTTTACCCAAATAGTCATCTTCCTGTTTGAGGTTAATTTCTGTTTCAATAGCTTCCTGAATACTTTTGTTCCTTCGAGACAGACACTCTTCAATCAGATTCTCTTTAGAGGGAAAGTATTTGTAGAAAGTCATTTTGGCAACACCTGACTCACTAATAATTCGATCCACACCTACAGAACTGTAGTTATGACGGTTAAAAAGGTCTAGAGCCGTTACAATAATATCTTCTTTTTTTGACATTTTATTATCCTTTTAGAATTCTATCAAAAAACTTAACGTATTATTAAGACATAGTTTACATGCTGGAAATTTCTGGCCACTATGTATGTTTATCTTATTTTAAGAGCATTATAGAAAAGTCGAATTTTCTTTATTGTTCCTCTTATAGGGTATGAAAAAAAAGGCTTATACACAAGATCATTTGTAAAAAAATCTTTCTATTTTTTAAATAAAAGAATATACCGTGAATCATTTCACCTTTTATTTACAGTTAAGTTAAATAATAAACTTTATTGCCATTTTTTAGCCGTCTTAATAAATTGATTTCACAAAAAAATCATTTTATATTTAAATCATCCAATAAAAAGATGTTTGGTTGTACCAATAGTTATATCCATAATCAACCAAAGAAAATCTAACTAAATAATTGGAAAAGCAATAATATTATTAATTCATCGAGTACAAGACTATGCCAAAAAAATTTGAAAACTTTGATAACCCAAGACAGAAAGCTATTGAAGGAATGAAGAATAGTATTTCTACAGACGTATGGAACAAGAATCTGAACTTTCTGAACAAATTAAGAGCAGAAATTTCAAATCATCCTGTTTCGAGACATCCTGCCATTCAACTTTTAAATGACGGTGTAATTGACAAAGAGGCATTAAAACATATTCATCTCGAATATCGACATGCCATTGTTCAGGTATTTACTGATGCTTTGCTGATGGCACAATTCCAGACTAAACAATTAGAACCGCGCCTATTATCGGGTTCAAAAATGTTTCCACGGTTTCTATTAAACCTGAATATTCTGGATGAATTTGGTTTCCGACCTGGTCTGGATCAGGAAGGCTATTATTCTGGTAATCCTGAATACGCGCATTATCCATTGTTTGAAGAGGTCCTCAATGATTTTGAATTGAGCCAGTCTGAGCGCAATGACTATCAACCTTCGCTAATCGCTCAACGTGTGCGTAACTATCTGGAGAACTCGTTTAACAGCTATCAAGCCGTTTCTGCTTTACTTGCTGTGGCAGAAGAAGAAGTGATTTTATTCAGTCCTGCTTTACGCCAAGCGACCAAAGCGGTTGGTTTTGATGTCGATAGCGGCTACTACTATGTTCATGGTGTTTCACATGATGCGACCGCCGAGGCGGCTGATGATGACCATGAAGATGATTTGTGGTTTGTTCTGGCACAAGCCTGCGTTGAGTCTGAATATGATTCAATCCGTCAAATCTGTCTTGAATACTGTGATTTATGGGAACAGTTCTGGGATGAACAAATTGCATACTACGGAAGCTTCAAAAAACTGGCCTAACTTTCTCAGGAAAAGCCATTTCTAACTTTGGAAATGGCTTCCTTTATTTTTATTAAATTTCAACTATTTAAATTATTAAAACTCAATTATAAGATAAGAAAAAAGCCGTTTTTAAAATAAACCTCGATAAATTACGATATAATTCAACTTTATTTCCCTCTCCATGCCCTGCGATGTTCTCACAATTCGATATCAATTTAGTGGTTCTGCTTGTCTTATTAGGTTGCGGTATCTTTAGCCAAAACACGGCAGTCACGGTGGCAGCCGCTTGCCTGATCTTGGTCAAACTGACACCTTTAAACCAGTTTTTTCCTTATATTCAGAATCATGGTTTAAATATCGGTATCATTATCCTCACTATTGGCGTACTCGCTCCGATTGCAAGTGGCAAGATCAGTGGTGAAAGCATCCTTAAATCATTTATCAGTATTAAGTCTTTAGCAGCAATTGCCGTTGGCTTATTGGTTGCATGGCTAGGAGGTCGCGGGGTGAAGTTGATGAGTAACCAGCCTGATGTCGTCGCAGGACTTCTGATCGGTACCGTTGCAGGTGTTGCCTTATTGAGAGGTGTTCCCGTTGGCCCACTGATTGCCGCAGGTATTTTGTCTTTGCTGATTGGGAAATCTTAGAATATTTATGATCTGCTTAATCGCCTCATAAAAATAAAGGTAGCAGATTGCTACCTTTATTTTCTAAATTAACTTTAATTAGTTTTCGTAATACACAGCACGCATCTTGGAAAACTTTTCAAGCTGCTTGATGAAGCCCTCAAAATAGTTCTTCTCTTTATCCTCTACCCGATAGCCCGCATACAAAGTACGTCTTAGGCCTTCTGGTGCTACACAGTCTAGACGACGGCTTACCACCCAGCCTTTTTGCTCATATTCATTCACAACCCAATCTGGTAAAGCTGCAATACCACGCCCACTTGCCACCAGTTGAATCAGCATTTGAGTCAGATCCGTGGTACGAATGTGCTTCGGATATACATTGGCAGGAATAAACAGATGCGCCATAATGTCTAGGCGATGCTTATCGACAGGATAAGTGATCAAGGTTTCTTCAGCCAAATCCTGAACTGAAACCTGCTCAGCTCGAACTAAAGGATGCGTGCTGGAAAGCACTAAACGTGATTCATATTTAAAGATTGGAAAATATTCAATTCCCTTCAAGGCAATTGGATCGGCTGTGATCAATAAATCAAACTCGGAATTTTGCAACAGCTCATGTGGATTAGATTCAAAACCTGCGGCAAAATCCAAATCTACATCCGGATATTGATGACGATATTGATTCAACAATGGCATCAGCCAGTCAAAACAGCTATGGCATTCCGAAGAAAAAATAATTCGTCCTGTCTGACCATGTACGATACGGGTAATATCGGTCTGTGCAATCTGAACTTGCGGCAATACATCATCTGCCAATTTAAGCAAACGCTCTCCGACATTGGAAAAGCTGACAGGGCGACTACGGCGATTTACCACTTCTACCCCATACCAATGATCAAGTTCTTTTAATTGATGAGAAATTGCAGACGGTGTCAGGCATAAATCAGTTGCCGCAGCGACCAATGAACCATGTTCTCTTAACGCAAGTAATGTTTTTAAATGACGGAGTTCTAGCACAGCAACACCCAGAATTGAATTTATTTCATCTTAACATAAAATTAATTAGAAAGTCTCAACATGAGTTGAATTTCACTCTTTTCCTATTCAATGAAATTTTCTAATTTAAAGAATGTATTTTTTTAACAAAACTAATAATCCTAATCTCAAGGAAAAAATTTATATGCCCCCCCTCATCCTAACCTTCTCCCTAAGGGAGAAGGAACTTTGGACACCAATTTCTTGCCAATTATTGATTATTTTTCGACTTTTGAAAAAACTCTATTCAATGTTAAATAATCAAATAAGGAAATACACTTTTAAGC
>NZ_LRPD01000052.1:0-966 GCF_001605865.1 Acinetobacter sp. NRRL B-65365
CTTATATTTAAGGTCGATTACATAAGATATTTTAGGTTGAGCCTCAATCATTTTTATAATGAGAATAAACGTATCCTGTGGATTGAGTAGGTCATGATAAGGTTGCGGCTCAATCAAGATCTCATTTTTAAGATGTACAAGGTGAACCTGATCTGAAATTTCCTTCATCTGTGTAATTTGATAATTGTGATCTCTATCGTTGATATTTTCTAAGAAAAAATAAATCATATTGATAAATTTATCTTCTTGCTGATCGATATAGCAAAAGTCTTTGGTAAAGAACTTTTCTGCAATAGAATAGTTTTCTATCGTCAAACTGGTGAGATGCCCTATAAGCGCTATTATTGATATTTTTTCTAGGGAAGACATTTTTGAAAATCCATATTTATTATATTTTTCAATTATATTTTTTATTCTTTTAAATGTTAGTTTTTTTTGATATTTGTCCCATAGTGTTTTTATTTTTAAATTTTTGTGTTTTTGCTTGATTTTTCAGAAATGAATATACTGGTAATTTTAATTGCTTTCTGTGTTAATTATTAAGTTATGATTTTTATTATACTTTCTTTTATTTTGAGATTGCAAAATGAAGAAATGGGTGTGTAGGAAATGTGGTTTATATAAAAAAATTAATCCAGTTGAGATAACCGCAGGACGAAAAGTATTTTTCATTAAAGTTGATAGCTATATTAATAAGGTGAAAGAGGAGATAGCCAAGGGTGTTATCTTGAGTCGAAGTGGAAGCTCTTTAATTGTATTGTCTGATAACCTTTTGTTTATGGTGAAAGATACGGAAGTCTATCCTGAAGATGCACCGGTCAATTTTGTCTACAATATGTTTGGTGCATGTGAGTGTTAAACTCGGATCTTAACCTCATGATATCCAAGCGTTAACCGACTCAAATATCATGCATTTATTATGCTTTTTTGGTCATAACGGGGGTGTATTGACACCGTTATGGTCAT
>NZ_LRPD01000053.1:0-2199 GCF_001605865.1 Acinetobacter sp. NRRL B-65365
TTAGCTGCTTATGCTCAAACTTATATCACAATGAAAACCTCATCAAAATCCAACTGTTTACTTTAATCTATTTTCTAGACCTCGTTAAAAAATTAAAACTTATTCATCCTTCTAAATGAATTTTAACCTCGCTAAAACAAAAGGATAATTTTTCTCTCCTCTTTATATTGAATAAACTCATTGGTATTCAGGATTAAAAGCGCTTACATTTTTGAATGACAACGATGTAATGATCTAAATATTAGACTGCTGGAGAAAAACAATGAATTTAAGCAATAAGACCATCATTATTACAGGTGCTTCAAGTGGGATCGGTGAAGAAGCCGCACTTCAACTCGCTCAAGCAGGTGCGAAAGTTTGTCTTATTGCCCGTCGAGCTGAAGAGTTACAGCGCATTCAGGCGAAGATTCAAGCTCAAGGTGGAGATGTGTCTATCTATCCAGCAGATATTACCGATCAGGAACAACTGGAGGCTTGCGTAACCCAGATATTGTCAGCGCATGACAAGGTCGATGTATTGGTAAATAACGCTGCACGTTCAATTAGACGTCCTATTCTTGAGTCACTTGATCGTTTACATGATTATGAACGTACCATGCAGATTAATTATTTTGCTGCTGTGAATATGACACTGCATTTATTACCTCATTTTATGAAAAATGGTGCAGGGCATATCGTGAATATTTCGACCATGTCGACGCAAGTTCCGATTCCGTTGTTCTCGGCCTATCTCGCCAGTAAATCTGCGCTTGAATCTTTTTCCCGTTCTTTGTCGATGGAATTAAAGGACAAAGGAATTGATGTCAGTATCGTGTATTTTCCAATGGTCAGAACGCCAATGTCATCGAAAACAGCTATTTATAAACATATGAAAATGCTGGATACGCCTGCCGCAGCGGGATGGATTGTAAAAGCCATAGAAAGAAAATCTTATCGGGTCAGCAGTAAAGCAGGGTTAGTTGCCAATGCATTATTAAATACGACACCGACATGGATGATGAATCTGTCCCGACCACTGTTTCAGTTAATGGATAAGCGCTTAAAAAGTAAATTAAAAACGGAGGCTTAAGCTCAAAAATTGGGTTAATGATTTTTTGATAAAAGAAAAGCAGCGAAAATTGCTGCTTTTGATTATTAATAAATAAATTTAGAAATTTTTTCTGCAGTTTGAATAACGGCCTCGGCAACATCATTTCTAAAATAGTGTTCATCATAACTACCGAGTGGGCAACTCACGGATAAAACGGCAGCCATTTTATGGGTGGATTGTTTATAAATCGGAGCAGCACAGGCAGCCATGTCATGATTGTAATGGCCCCAACTCACCATAGAGCGTTGGGTTTTAACGAAACTCAGGCGCTGTAACAGTGCTTTAAGATTGGTCGGGGTTAACTCTGAAAAAGTATCCCATTGATTAAAACCTTTATAGCGCTCTTTAATTTCTGTTTCGGTTAGATCGGCTAACAGCATTTGTCCAATCACGGTTGCATGGGCAGGCCAGCGTGTGCCTAGGCCAATATTACTGGTGAATGTGCCATTGGATTGAATATTGTTAATAAAGACAATATGCGTGCCTTCCAAGATAGAAAGATGCACAGCAAGTTGAGTCTGATCGCGTAACTCTTTCATTAGCGGTGTTGCCAAGTCTAGTAATGACTGTTTGGCTAAGCTATTAAAACCAAGCTCCATGACCTTAGAGTCTAAAGCATACGTTTTCTGTGAAGCTTTGCGTAAAAAGCCACAAGACTCCAGCGTATAGATCAGACGGAAAGCACTGGAACGGTTTACATCGAGAACTTCGGCAATTTCAGTAATAGTCATTTCTTGGGTTTGCTGGTTAAACGCTTGCAAGATTGCCAAACCACGCACTAAGCCAGGGACTAAATAGCGTTCCTCATTTTTTATTGCATCAGATTCTTGGGAGTCTGTTTCAATTGTTGAATTCATGTGTTCAATTTTCCTATCAAAAAATCGCAAATCAGTACATTTCGTTTTCTTAGGATTCTATTGTAACTGCAAATAGATTGTTTAAATATTTTTTTATATATAAAACAAAATTTTTTTAGTAAAACGTAAAAGAATGTGTTCTAAAAATCAAGTTATTGAATTTTAAAAATATATTTAATTTGACAGAAAAAACATCATGGGAGTATTCTTATCTAAAGTTTGTTATATCAAATAATGTTTTATATATAAAAC
>NZ_LRPD01000054.1:0-29372 GCF_001605865.1 Acinetobacter sp. NRRL B-65365
GAATAACGTCACTGCGACGATAAGAAAACCGAGAATGACTCGGGAATAAACAAGTAAGGTCGGAATTTGATATTTTAGAGACATTCAAGAAGTGGAATAACATTATTTATTCTGAGTATAGCATCCGAGTAAATGAATGAATTTTAAAATTATCTATTTCATGTAAATAACAGCAGCCTCGAAAGACTGCTGTCATGTTTAAAACGATTTTATTTAATGCCTAAAGCATCGCGCATGATGAAGAATAAATCGGTTTGATCGAGTAAGCCTGATACATTGGCTGCACGCGGGCCATAAGCGGCTGTACGAACTTGGGCACCTGTATGATGCTGGCTCTTACCTTCAGGTGCAGTGCCGTAGTTGATTGCCATTGCGACACCATCTTTGGTTTTAAGCGCTGCCGTTTGACCCGGGCTGTCACCATCTACTGGAATGATTTGACTGGTATGCGCATGGTCACCTGTAACAATAATCAGGGTATCACCATGTTCTTTTGCAAATTTTAAAGCAACTTGAATCGCTTCATCGAGTTGTACTGTTTCACCAATTTGACCGCATGGATCAGCAGCGTGATTTCTTTTATCAATTGAACCACTTTCAACTTGTAAGAAGAAACCTTTAGGATTTGGTTTAAGCAGTTCAATTGCTTTATCAGTCATTTGTGCCAAGCGTGGTGTAGATGCCGTAAATTCAGGATTATCTCTACAGCTTTCAGCCTCTTTCTTATGGCCATTTAATTGTGTTGCTGGACCGCTCCAAATCACAGGGAGGTTGCCATTTGCAAATAAACCGAGTAAAGGTTGGTTTTGATTGGCGCTATCAACGGCTTTTAACGAGTTCAGATCTTCAACGATACGATAATTTTCTAATTTCGCACGCTCAAGCAAAGTTTTGTCTTTGAAAGGACCTGCTTTTGCAACTTCATAGAATGTCTTCTTGCCGCCACCTAAAGTCACGTCAGCACGTGTTGTTAGAAGCTGTTCTGTGATCGAACCTAATCCACCATTTTCCAGTGCGCTTTCTGGACAGCGTTTGGTTGTTTCATTTGGCCCATAACACTTACGTGCGCTGATATGAGAGACCAAAGCAGCTGGAGTTGCATCTTGCAGTTCAGTCGTCGTGACATTACCTGTCGCAAAACCAGCTTTTTTCGCAAGTTCCAAGATAGTTGCATGGTGTTTTTGATAAATGTCTACGCCAAGTGCATTATTATAAGTTTTAACCCCAGAAGCCCATGCTGTCGCTGAAGCTGCCGAGTCTGTTACATAATCAATTGCACCATTTTTATCTAGCGCATAGGTTGTATAGCTTCCTGTAAAAGGGAGTACATCTAAACCTTTAAAGTAACCCGCAGCGCCTTCTGCATAATTTCGCGCAGAGGTAATCTCTGAATCACTGGTACCATCGCCAATAAAGAGAATAATATTTTTAACGGTCTTATCACTTAAAGAATCTTTTAATGCTTGTGTGCGTTCTTGTTTTAAGCGAGTTGCGCCACCGAACTGACGAATATCACCTTTTGCACCAGGTTCTAATAATTCTCCAGGCTGTGGGTTAGGAGAGGTGATAGGAGGTTCAGTTGTTGGTGGTTTTGGTTGTGGGGTTGGCTGGTTATTATTAGAGGAATCATTGTCGCTTCCGCAACCAACAAGTAATGAAATAAGAGCAGGTAAAAGTAATGGTTTAAGTTTCACTTAATTTCAACCTAAAGATTAGTTGAAATGGATAGTAATAATTAAATGTTAAGGTTTGGTTAAAATTATATTTTGATTTTCTTTATATTATTTTAAAAAGGCATTGAAACCGAAATTCCAGTGCCTTCATTAATATTTTAAGTTTTTAAAAACTACATTGTAATTGTGTCGTTTGTAGTTGATCTGGAGCTTTACGATTGTCAAGCCCAGCACTTGCACTGACTACCTGATTGGCTTTGATTTGAATCTGAATAAAATTATATTGGAAGGTGGCGTTGGTGGGTTGCGATGAACTACTATTTAAAAGATATTCGTGAGTTGTTTTATTGACCTGTAATAGGTTGTCGGTACTGTCCGCATCAAGTGTTGAGCGATAAGTTTGAGCGCCTTTAATCAGTTCAAGTATACCATTTGCCCGAATATTGAGTTGACAGCCATTGCCATCTTCATAATGACCAATCAGATATTCAATAGAAGGTAAATTTACATTAACCAGATTAATTCCAGTTAATCCTTGCTTACATGGATAAGCAGAGCCATTGCAGGTTGCAGTTGTATCTACAAAGCCAACCGCACGACGGTAATCACCTGCACCTGAAACACGGAATGAATCAGTAGATTCTATTTGAGGATCAAAGCTATAAACTTTTTGTTCTAATAAATTATAGCCTGATGGATTGATTGAATCCTGCTGGTAGTTCTTTGCCAGTTGTAAGGTCGATTCTTTTAAAGAGGCGCCATATTCATCCCGAACCATTTTCTGGTTTGCGGCTATTTTTAATAGTGTATTTTGAGCTGGATCGATATTTTCTGGTGCATTAGAAACAAGTGTTTTTAAGGCTGTCTTATCACCCCGTAGTATTTTTCCATCAAGTTGCCCATCTCTTAAATCAATTGCCAGATTTTTAGTAAACTCGGTAAAAGAATCGGTGGGAAAGCTGTTGGCCCATTGCTGAATATAACCAAAACTAAAAAAGACAGTAGTATAAAGCGCTGGTAAATTAATGATATCTTGGGCTGTAAAACTGCTGAGTGAATAGGCGGGACTTAAATTGGGTAGATCAATACTATTAAAGGCACTTAATAAGGCTGTATTTACATCATTTGAAGCCAGTTTTAAATGTAAACTGCTAATTCCAGTCGGATCAATTTTGGCATCAGTTGGAAGATATCCAGAGCGAATAAGCGCTCTTTGATAAACAGCTTCCGAATTCGGATTAATAAAAACAGTCTGATTGGTCGAATTGAGATTAATTTCAATCAGTGTATTTAATTGAGTTGAAACATTATTGTATTGACCTGATAAGGGATTATAAATAAGCGCACTCGGCAGGGTTGTTAATTCCACTCTATAAATACGATTTTTAACGCTTTGAGGCAAGGTCAGTGCAAGATTAGTGGTTGTATTGGCTGTCTGCTCTAAAATTAAAGTATTGTCTGTATTGTCATAAACCTTAATGCTGATATTACGCAGTTCAACAGGCACTTTAACATTTAATGTTTTTGGACTAGGTGTCGGCGTGGTTGGAGTTTCAGTCGGAGTTGATGCTTCGCTTTCACCACTTCCGCAACCGACTAATGTTGAACTTAATAGAAGGGTACCAAGTCCTACGCAAATATAGTGATTTAATCTTTGTTTTTGTCTCAAAGAAGGCATTCCAGCTCTCCAAAATTTTGCATCCATGAAATTTATTATTACCGCAATGTTTTTTTATTCTATTCGAATCCTTAGCGGAAACAATAGCGTTTCTTGACCAATGGTGAAATCATTTCGGATAAAACAAATTGATTTATCTTTAATTGTTGGATCAATAAAAATATAGACCGAAGATAACAACATAAATTTCCAAGCCAGCAGATATTTATTTTCTTAAAAGTTAGAGACTTGAAGATTGTGTAAAAGAGGGCAAACTGCCATACTACAGGCCTAAATGAAAGCTAGAGGTGTCACACGTGATTTCTGTTGGTATTGTTGGTGGAACTGGATACACAGGGGTTGAACTATTACGTCTATTACTTAGACATTCACAGGTTCAAGTTCGTATTCTCACTTCTCGTACAGAAGCAGGAAAGCGCGTTGCTGATATGTTCCCAAGTTTACGTGGCCACACGACACTTGAGTTTTCAGACCTTGATTTAGAACAACTCAAACAATGTGATGTGGTGTTTTTCGCGACACCACATGGTGTTGCCATGCAGCATGCAGAAGTTTTAACCGCTGCTGGTACTAAAGTGGTTGATCTTGCGGCAGATTTCCGTTTGCAGAATCTTGAGCAATTTGAAAAATGGTACGGCATGCAACATAGCTGTCCAATGATTTTGAAAGATTCTGTTTATGGTTTAACTGAATTAAATCGTGAAAAGATCAAACAGGCTCAAGTTATTGGTAATCCTGGCTGTTATCCAACAACAGTACAATTGGGCTTGGCACCTTTGTTGAAATCGGATACTCAGCTAATCAATACGCAAGGCATTATTGTTGATGCGAAATCTGGTGTCTCTGGTGCAGGCCGTAAAGCTAGTCTTGGCATGATTTATAGTGAGAATGCAGATAATTTCAAAGCCTATGGCGTTGCTGGGCATCGTCATCATCCAGAAATTGTGGAAGCACTTGAAAATATTTCAGGCCAAAAAGGTCAGTTTGATCAACTGATTTTTGTACCTCATCTGGTTCCGATGATTCGTGGCATGTTGAGCACGATTTATGTTGATTTAACAGAACAGGGTCAGCAAGCAGATTTACAGGCACTTTATGAAGATTTTTATAAAGATGAACGCTTTGTTGATGTAATGCCTGCGAATAGTTCACCAGAAACTCGTAGCGTTCGTGGCGCGAATGAACTCAGAATTGCACTTTATCGCCCACAGCCAAATAAGCTAATTATCTTGGTGGCTCAGGATAATTTAGTCAAAGGTGCAGCAGGTCAGGCCATTCAAAATATGAACTTAATGTTTGGTTTTGAGGAGGCTGCTGGCTTAGAAGGCATCGGTTTATTACCATAAAAAACGCTTTTTTACTTCACACACATTTAAATTTCGATTTTAATGTGTGCTTTGATGCAAATCATAACGATAGAGATGATGATGGAAAACGTTGAACCGACTACTTCACCAGACAGTTCCGTTGAGAAAAATAAGTTTTTAAAAACGAATTTACCTTTAATTATTGGTGCTACCGTTTTGATCGGTAGCAGTTTTATGCTTGGTTATACTGTCGGACACCGTCAGGGTTTAACCGTTGTTGGCTATGATGCTGATGCGGAACAATTGGTTGATGTTGTCCAGAAGCAGAAGACTGCGTTGGATGCTGTGAGCAAAAACTTAAATGCAGCTGTGCAAGAGCGTGATATGGCTGTGGGCAATGCAGATGACTTATTTAAATCTGTAAATCAGGCCAATGCAGATAAAGCTCAGTTTGAAGGAATGAACGCGATTTATCGTGAAATCCTGAGACAACGTGGTGGTGTAAGTTTAACGATTCAAAATATGGCAATTAAGTCATTACCTGAAAATGCGTATGAATATCAGATTGATCTTGTACAGGTCAGCCCGAATAAACGCCGTGCTTCAGGTTCAGTCGAATTACGTCTGATTAAAGACACTGAAGTTTTAGTTGTACCTTTAGAAGATAAAAACTTCAACTTTGAAGATTTTGAGCGTTTAACTGGCCGTTGGACAATGCCAAAAGGCTTTACACCGCAATTTATTGAAGTGCGCTTAACTGGATCAGGTACACCGATTATTAAACGTTTTAGCTGGCAACGTGGTAAGCCTGTGGATGTAAGTTCTGCCTTTGTGTCAGAAATTCCTCAAGCCGAAGCGAATGCTCAATAATTTTTTAGATTAAGAACTGGATATGCGAAGATACAAGCGTCAAATGAATTTAAGTGAAGTGAAAAACTCTTTTCATCAATCAGGTTATGTCGATTGGCACTTAAATCCACGTTTAAGTGATTCGCAGGAAGATCATGAAGGTGAAGTGGTTGTGCAAACAGCCCCACCTGAATTAAAGCGTCCGCCATTATATGCGGTGGTTTTAATGAATGATGATTACACCCCAATGGATTTTGTGATTGAAGTCTTACAAAGTTATTTTGGGATGGACTTTGATCAGGCCAGTCAAGTGATGCTGACCGTTCATTATGAAGGTAAGGGTACTGCGGGTATTTATCCACGTGATATTGCTGAAACCAAAGCCAATCAAGTGAATAACTATGCCCGTGCACAAGGTCATCCGTTGTTATGCCAGATCGAACCTGAGCAGCGTTAAGAAAAGCAACGCTTTTTAGCTGCGCAAGACCTTGCGCCATGATATGGCTCATATGTTACGAGTGCAGGCGTTAAGATGAGAATTCCTCATGCGTAATACCTTGTGCCATATATGGCTCATATGCTGTAAGTCAAAGCATTAAAACTATATTCCCATTCTATAAAACGCATAGCAAAACTCTTGAGAAGTCTCTACGCTTCTCAGGAATTTAGCGCCTGATGATTATATTGAGATCAATGCTTCGTTCTTAAAATATTCCAATTATATTGGCTTGATATTTATAGGCGAAAGTAATATTTGAAAAATTCACTTTAACTACATTATTCTGATATTTATTAAGTAAACCATCATGTTTGCTGAATATTTAATCAAATAAGTGGGTTTTATCCATTTTGTAATTGAATTTTTACAACAATACTTTGTTTTGAAACTTGACCAAGATAGTCAACTAATGCTAACAGTAGAATATGAAGCAAAGAGACTTGTAGATGTATATTCAATCACGTTTACAGAAGCTCAGCGGATCAAGTTAATAATTCGCTTTTTCATTAAAAGATTCTCTTTTTTTGATAGAGCCCAAGATATAAGGGGGTTACATGCTCAGTCGTCAATTAGAAGTATCGTTACGTTTGGCTGTTAGCATGGCTCGTCAAAAGAGACATGAGTTTCTGACAGTTGAACATTTGTTGCTTGCCTTGCTGGATAATGATTCAGCCGTAAATGCGTTAAAAGCCTGTGGCGCTGATATCGTTACTTTGCGTAAAGAATTAGAGGAATATGTAGAGCAACATACCCCGAAACTTGGTGATAATAGTGAACAGGCTCCTCATCCAACAGAGAGTTTTGACCGAATTTTGCAACGTGCCATTTTCCATGTTCAATCGAGCGGCGGTGACCGTACAGTTGAAGGTGCCGATGTTCTCGTCGCAATGTATTCGGAACGGGATTCTTTTGCAGTTTATTTGCTTAAACGTCATCAAATTAACCGTTTGACTTTGACTCAATACTTATCTCATGGCACACGTAAAGATGAGATTCAGGTTGAAGAAGAAGTTGAAGATATTGAAGGTGAAAATGCGGCTTCTGCTAATGCAGGCCCATTGGAGCAATATACGCTTAACTTAAACGTTGAAGCACAAAAGGGTAAAACAGATCCTTTAATTGGGCGTGAAAAAGAGATTGAGCGTGCGGCACAAATTTTATGTCGTCGTCGTAAAAACAACCCGCTTTTAGTGGGTGATCCGGGCGTCGGTAAAACCTCAATTGCTGAAGGTTTGGCTTGGTTAATCGTGAACGGTAAAGCACCAAAACCACTTGCTAATGCTGAAGTCTATAGCTTAGACATTGGTGCTTTGGTTGCCGGTACCAAATATCGTGGTGACTTTGAAAAGCGTTTAAAACAATTGTTGAATGCTTTGAAAAAGAATCCAAATGCGATTTTATTCATTGATGAAATTCATATGATTATTGGCGCTGGTTCGAGCATGGGCAGCACCATGGATGCTTCGAATCTGATTAAGCCTGCGCTAGCAAATGGCAGCTTACGTTGCATTGGCTCAACCACTTTCCAAGAATATCGTCAGGTATTTGAAAAAGATCATGCTTTGTCTCGTCGTTTCCAGAAAATTGACGTGAATGAACCGAGTATCAATGAAACGATTGAAATTTTACGTGGCTTGAAAAACAAGTTCGAAGATTTCCATCATGTGGAATATGATGATAAAGCTTTGGTTGCGGCTGTTGAGCTGTCTGCGAAATTTATCAATGATCGTTTTCTGCCAGATAAAGCCATTGATGTGATTGACGAAGCGGGTGCGCAACGCCGTCTGAAAGCGGAAGTAGATGGCACAACCATCTCTGTTGAAAATATCGAGGACATTGTTTCCAAGATTGCCCGTATTCCACCGAAAACGGTTTCTAAAGATGATAAGTCTGTACTTGAGAATCTGGAACGTGATCTTAAGCGTGTGGTGTTTGGACAGGATGAAGCTATCACGGCACTTTCATCAGCAATCAAATTGTCTCGTGCAGGCTTAAAAGCACCAGATAAACCAGTCGGTAGTTTTGTATTTGCTGGCCCAACAGGTGTCGGTAAAACTGAGGTCACAAAACAGCTGGCGAAATTGCTGGGTGTAGAGCTGGTTCGTTTCGATATGTCGGAATATATGGAACGTCATGCAGTTTCTCGTTTGATCGGTGCACCTCCAGGTTATGTTGGCTATGATCAGGGTGGTTTACTGACTGATGCGATTCATAAAAATCCGCATTGTGTACTATTGCTCGATGAGATTGAAAAAGCACATCCAGATGTATTTAACTTGCTGTTGCAAATCATGGATCACGGTGCATTGACCGATAACAACGGTCGAAAATCTGATTTCAGAAATGTGATTATTGTTTTAACCACCAACATTGGTGCTGAAAGTATTGTCCGTGCTAGCATTGGCTTTACTGAACAAGATCATAGTTCAGACAATCAGGATGCAATGAAACGTGCATTCTCTCCTGAATTCCGTAACCGTTTAGATGGCGTGATTCAATTTAAAGCACTTCCAACTACGATTATTGATTCAGTGGTAGATAAATTCTTAACCGAGTTGCAAGCGCAACTGGATGAGAAACAAGTGGTACTTGATGTCGATCAAAGTGCTCGTGACTGGTTATCAACCAATGGTTATGACCGTTTGATGGGTGCTCGTCCAATGCAACGTCTGATTCAGGAACATCTGAAAAAGCCACTTGCTGAGATGATTCTATTCGGTGAGCTTGCTGAGCATGGCGGTAACGTTGCGGTTTCTGTGAAAACAGAAAATGGCAAAGAAGTCGGTTTAAAACTGGAAGTATTTGAAGATCATATTAACCCGAGTGCTGAACCTGCTTAATGTTTGAACTTTCTTTCTCAATAACCCAAGTACTTAAAGTATTTGGGTTATTTTTCGTTACAGCAATTGCTGAAATCTTAGGTTGTTATTTTCCTTATTTGATTTTGAATCAAGGAAAATCACATTGGTTATGGATTCCTACAGCCTTAAGTCTGGCTGTATTTGTCTGGCTACTCACCTTACATCCAGCCGCTTCCGGTCGTATTTATGCGGCCTATGGTGGAATTTATATTTTTACGGCTTTGATGTGGTTGCGCTATGTTGATCAAGTCATGCTGACACGGTGGGATATTCTGGGCGGAATCGTTGTCGTTTGTGGTGCCTGCCTGATTATTTTACAGCCGCAAGGTTTGGTTCGTTAAATAAACATCAGCATGGTGCAGATTGTCACCATGCTGAGATTAAGTCCTCTAAAATTAACTGAGTACATAGCTTTCATGGATCCCGCATTCTTCAACAAAGCTTTCATCGTGCGACACCAGTATCACAGCGCCATTAAAAGAGTTGATCGCTTGGGCGAGTAACTCACGAGATTCAATATCGAGATGGTTTTCTGGTTCATCAAGAAGCAACAACTCAACGGCTTGTTGTTTTAAACCCAATAATGCTACTTTCAAACGTTCTCCACCGCTCAATTTTGTTAAAGGACTCAACGCCTTATCTCTGCGGATTTGGAGGTTGCCTAATAGGGTGCGTGCCTGTTGCTCGTTTAGATTTGAATCTATACCACATAGATATTCAACAGCAGATAGATTTTCATTGAGTAATGAAAGATTCTGATCCAGATAGACAGCACTTACTTTGCAATAAATCTCTCCTGCAAGTGGCGGGATTAAGCCTTGAAGGGTTTTGAGTAAAGTGGATTTACCCGTACCGTTTGCGCCAATTAAATGCAATTTTTCACCAGCGGATAGGGCTAGATCAATTGGCTGTGTTTTTGCATAAGTCAGTTGTAATTGCTGACAGCGTAAGATTTCACCTGATTTACCGCTCGTTTGAGTAAATTCAAAAGACTGTGATTTGAGATGCTCCAGTTGCGTTTGTTTTTGCTGTAACTCATCTTTTGCATCTGTAAGTTGTTTGCTCTGCTGTTTTCGTAAGTGCGAAAGAGATTGCTCAGATTGTTCTTTCTTGGCATCCAGCAAGATCGGGGCTTGAGAACCTGATGCTCTTAACTTTTCTCCTGTTTTTTTCCGCTTTTGCGCTTTCATCTGACTTTGATGTTGTTGCTCTTTAAGCTGTTTTAACTCGCGTTTCTCTTGTTGCACCGCATGTGATAATGCTTCAACTTGCAACTGATGTTGTTGCTGATAGAGCGCGTAATTGCCACCGTAGTAATGTAGACCAAGCTGGTTTAAGGCAAAAATACCTTGTACATGAGAAAGTAATTGTCGATCATGACTGATCATTAAACCACCCGTAGGATGTTGCGCCATTTGCTCTATTAACCATTGTCGTCCTTGAGTATCCAGATGATTGCTAGGTTCATCCAAAAGCAGATAATGATCTTTCAATAAGAATAAGCGACAAAGGGCAAGCTTGGTTTTTTGGCCTTCACTCAAATGTTGAGTAGGGGTATCGAGTGCTGTAGGTAATCCTGCACTTTCTAACAATTGTTGCCATTCGGTTGGTAGATGCCAGAGATGTTCAACCCGATCATAATCGCTAAATGAGGCACTACCTTGCTGAATCCGTTCAAAGCATTGATATAAATCTTCAATATCTAAAGCTTGAGCAATGGTATTGGCTTGTACACGTTGGAGTTGCGCAAGATGCTGATGTGGGCATTGCCATGAAATTTGGCCTGAATAAGCGAGTTCAGTCGATTCTCTCTGAAGTAGAGACATCAATAGTGATTTACCCTGACCATTACGTCCAATCAATCCGCAAAACTGATTTAAGGGCAGTTGGAATGAGAGTTGATCGAAGAGTTTGTGCTGTGCCAATTCAAGCGATAGATTTGAAACGATACATGCCTGTTGAGTCATAAGAAACCTCATAAACAGGATATGCAAAATAGCGAGATAGAGATAAATTTTAGAATGACAATCGCTAAACGATAGATAAGTCTATTTTGCACATCAAAAAAGAAAAATGGATTTTGATGATAAAAATAGGACTTACTTCATTGGCGTAATCTCGGGTTGATGTATTTTTCATCTATTCTATGAGCTAAGCGGGCAAAGGTCAAATTTCAGGATTTTTAAGTTATGATTAAAAAAACACAAAAAATGCTTGTCAAATGCTGAAATAGTGCGTAATTTAATACTTAGACACAGTTTTTTAGATATTTGAAATAAACATGTTAAAGCATACTGTAAACACAAACGCATACTTTTATTTTTGGCAATATTAATCGTTGCCTGATGCGTTTCGGGCAGCAAAAAGGGTTGCCCAACCAGTTAATACCTGATCGGCAACACCGATCAGGTTTTTTTATGCTTTAACAATCATCATTTTAGGAGAAATACCATGTATACATTCAATTATTCATATTTTAGCAAGATTACTTGGTTTTACTTTGCAAAAAAATCAACATCACTTAGATCACACTTGCTCAAATAAATGAAAAGGACTGCGAAGAAGGTCAGTCCAAAGGAATTGAAAATGAATGCTTTAAATACTGCTTTGACACAACCACAAACACACACAAAAGAATCAATGCTTAGCTTGCCATCACAACTCAAAGCGCAGTATCCCTTGTCTGCAAATCTGGCGCAGCAAATTTCAAAACATCGTCAAACGATTCAAAATATTTTATCAGGACAAGATCATCGTTTAATGGTGATTACAGGGCCTTGCTCGATCCATGATCCTATCGCAGTACTCGAATATGCTGATCGTCTGCAACAACTCCAAGAACAAGTCAAAGATCAGATTTTCCTTGTCATGCGTGCATATATTGAGAAACCACGTACCACAGTGGGCTGGAAAGGTTTTTTATACGATCCAAATTTAGATGGATCATCAGATTTACAACTGGGCTTAGAAAAGTCTCGTTCGCTTTACTTACAACTGGTTGAAAAGGGCTTACCGATTGCCAGTGAAATTTTAAGTCCAATGGCAACGGGTTATTTTGATGATTTGCTGGCTTGGGGTGCAATTGGTGCACGTACCAGTGAATCACAAATTCACCGTGAAATTGCCAGCCACATGCCGTACAGCATCGGCTTCAAAAATGGGACTGATGGCTCGATTCAGATTGCGTTAGATGCAATCCAGTCTGCCATGAACGGGCATCAATTCCTCGGGATGACTCAACAAGGTTTGCCTGCGATCCTGCATAGTGCAGGTAATCCATTGCCACACTTGATTTTACGTGGCTCAAATCATGGTACCAATTATGATTTGGCCTCGATTCAATCTATGCATTTCAAACATAAGCATTTACCTGCACTTGTGATTGACTGTAGTCATGGCAATAGCGCTAAAGATCCATTAAAACAACCGCAAGTGTTGCAGCAAATCATTGCAGAGCGTGCAGAATCGAAAGTGCGCGGTGTGATGATTGAGAGTCATTTAGTAGATGGCAATCAAAAAATCTCTTGTGATATGACTTATGGTCAATCAGTCACAGATGGCTGTTTAGGTTGGGATAAAACGGCACAGGTTTTGCTCGATGTTGCTGAACAAATGCGACATAAGAAATAAAGTTAAAAAAGCCAGTTGAAGACTGGCTTTTTTATTGGCTTAAAATCAGGCTGCTTGAATAGATTGAGCTGCAAGAAAGTGACCTATTTCCTGACTAAATTTTCTCGGTTCAGTAATCAGTGGTGTATGGCCAGAACGTTCAAAATAAACAGCTGTGGCATTTGCCAGACTTTCTGCAATTAAGGTTTGTCCCATTTCAGGGTACAGGGTAGATTCACGACCAATAAAGAACGTCGTTGGGCAATTGAGCTGGCTAATCGCTTCGCGATAATCTTCATCATGATTGAGATAGTTTTCTACATACCAAAGCAAGTAATCCAGTCGTTGAATCGGCAATAGATACTTTTGTAAGAAAGGACGATTCAGTGCCAGTTTGAAAATCTTGGGACTATAGTTATTACTGCCTTGCAGCTCGATAAACGCACCCCATAAGCTCACTAGGTTATAGCGAACATCATCGGGTAAATCTTCAAGCTTCTGTGCATGTTTGTATTGGTGTAATAAGGTTTGAATCTCAAGCAAGAGCTGTTTAAATTGAGGATGCTTCTGCCCGAATAAGCCATATTGCCAAGAGTCATCGACAGAGATCTTCGGCGTTTGATCAATATGTAAATAGGCTTTGAGTTTTTCAGCCAGATTGCCATGTTTCATCCCATGCATGGCTGTGGTTGCACCCATGGAATAGCCCATCAGGATAAACTGATCGAGTTTTAGTTGCTGGATCAGACTATTGACATCATTCCAGTGGCTAGAAATTGCATCCATATTGGGGATCGCACAATGCTTTGAACCCCCAAAACCGCGCCAGTCTGGAATGATAAATTCATATTGTTTGCGATTGGAAAATAAGAAAGGAAGCCATTGCCAGCTTTGCATGCCCAGACCTGACAACACCAGCACAGGTTCACCTTCGCCAACGCGTCGCACAAATAATTTTTCCTGATCAGGCATGGTATAAAATGGCATTATTGTTCTCCAATATCGTTTGCTTCCTCAAACTTTCGCAGTTGAGGAATCATTTGTTCCAACCATTTTATCCATTCACTTTCTGTAATGATACCAAGTTCAAGAATCATTTTATGGATGAACAGCACACGGTTGGTGGGTTGGCTATTTTTAAAATCTTTATCATGAATGGCTTGATAAAGGCTTAATTTTTCCTTATGGATGGATAAGTGGCGTTCCAACTCAGGCAAAATGGTATTGCCTCCCAGTTGAGCCTCAGCCCTTAACCTAACCATAAGATCATCACGTAATTGTGCAGGTTCGCTTTGTTGTTCAATCCATGCAGCCAGTTGTATTCTACCCAGTTGCTCAACTTGGTAGGTTTTTTTTCGGCTATTTGCAGCTTGTTCTTCTAATGTCGAAATCCATCCTTTTTTCAGCATCCCATTGAGTTCACGATAGATTTGCTGATGAGTCGCATTCCAAAAGAAGCCCATTGAACGGTCAAAGCGACGAGCCAATTCAAAACCTGTGCTCGGCTTCTCTAATAGGCTGGTCAATAAAACATGGGCGAGTGACATGATGTTCCATAATAAAAAAATGACTCATCAGAATTATGCAATATGTTGCATAAAAATCAAATCTTGTTTATAACTTTATGCAACAAGTTGCATTAGCCAGCAGAATGCGAGCCAAAGGAGAAAACATGTCAGCTTATCCACATTTATTAAAGCCACTTGACTTAGGCTTTACCACTTTAAAAAACCGTGTGCTTATGGGGTCTATGCATGTTGGCTTAGAAGAAGCACCTCAAGGTTATGAGCGTATGGCTGCATTCTATGCAGAACGCGCCAAAGGTGATGTTGGATTAATTGTTACAGGTGGGATCTCGCCAAACGATGCTGGCCTGACTTTTGCCCATGCTTCTAAGCTCGATAGCATTGCTGAAGCAGATAAACATAAAGTGATTACTCAAGCTGTACATGAGGCGGGCGGTAAAATTGCAATGCAGATTTTACATACAGGTCGCTATTCTTATCAGCCTGAGATTGTTGCACCATCTGCGATTCAGGCGCCGATTAACCCAATTAAACCCAAAGCGCTTACTTCAGCTGAAGTGCAGCAAACCATTGATGACTTTGCCAACTGTGCCAAGCTTGCACAATATGCAGGTTATGATGGCGTCGAAATCATGGGGTCAGAAGGTTATCTGATTAATGAATTTATTGCCGCTCGTACCAACCATCGTGATGATGAATGGGGCGGTAGCTATGAAAACCGTATTCGTTTCCCGATTGAAATCGTAAAGCGTACCCGTGCATTAGTGGGTGAGAATTTCATTATCATTTATCGCTTGTCGATGCTGGATCTGGTTGAAGGCGGTTCAACGCAGGAAGAAGTGATTCAACTTGCAAAAGAAATCGAAAAAGCGGGCGCAACCATTATCAATACTGGTATCGGCTGGCATGAAGCGCGTATTCCAACGATTGCAACTAAAGTACCGCGTGCAGCATTTACATGGGTGACTGAAAAGCTCAAAGGTGAAGTTTCAGTTCCTTTAATTACTTCAAACCGTATCAATACCCCTGAAATGGCGGAACACGTTTTAGCTTCTGGCCATGCAGATATGGTTTCTATGGCACGTCCAATGTTGGCAGATCCAGAGTTTGTATTGAAAGCCAGCGAAGGCCGTAGTGATGAGATTAATACCTGTATTGGTTGTAACCAAGCTTGTTTAGATCATATTTTCTCAATGAAGATTGCGACATGTTTAGTCAACCCACGTGCTTGTTATGAAACTGAACTGATTTTCAAAGAAACCAGTGCAGTCAAAAATATTGCCGTGATTGGAGCAGGCCCAGCAGGTTTAAGCTTTGCTGTTTATGCTGCAAGTCGTGGTCATAAAGTGAAAGTCTTTGATGCCAGCAACCAGATTGGTGGTCAATTCAATATCGCCAAAACTATTCCGGGTAAAGAAGAGTTCTACGAGACCTTACGTTACTTTAAACGCCAAATTGAATTACAGCCGAATATTGAGTTAGTACTGAATCATACAGCCACTTATGAAGAGCTAAGCCAAGCAAATTATGATGATATCGTGGTTGCGACGGGCGTGACTCCACGTCAATTGCAATTTGAAGGCATCGATCATCCAAAAGTGTTGAGCTATATTCAGGTATTAAAAGAACGTGTACCTGTAGGTAAGCGTGTTGCCATTATTGGTGCTGGCGGTATTGGTTTTGATACCGCAGAATACTTAACCCATGAAGGTGACAGTGGCAGCTTAAATCCTGAAAAGTTCTATGCAGAGTGGGGAATTGATACGACTTACGAGCATGTAGGGGGCTTAAAACCAGCTGAGTTAGAAAAGTCAGAACGTGAAATTTACTTACTACAACGTAAAACAGCATCTGTTGGTGCAGGTTTAGGTAAAACTACGGGCTGGATTCACCGTACTGGCTTAAAACATCGTGATGTGAAAATGATTGCGGGAGCAAGTTACGACAAGGTTGACGACCAAGGTCTACATATTACGGTGGATGGTCAAAGTCGTGTGCTTGAAGTGGATAATGTGGTGATTTGTGCTGGTCAGGAATCTTATACTGCGATGTTCGACCAACTTAAAGCAGATGGTAAAAATGTTCATCTGATTGGTGGTGCAAAAGAAGCAGGTGAGCTGGATGCAAAACGTGCAATTCGTCAAGGTGCTGAATTAGCAGCCGTTTTATAAGGTAGAAATGAGCATTTTCTCATGAGAGGAAGTGCTCATTCACTTTGAGATATGAAGGAAAAATAACAATGACACTTGAAACAACAAAACAAACCTTAGCGATCTGGCATGAAATGATTCAAGCTGGCGATTTATTTCGCTTAAATGACTTGCTTGCGGAAGATGTTGTGTTTCGCTCGCCAGTTGCTTACAAGCCTTATGAAGGAAAGCATGTGGTCTTTTTTATTTTGACCAATGTGATTCAGGTGTTTGAGAACTTTACTTATCACCGTGAATTTTATACCGAAGATGGTGAAAATGTGGTGCTGGAATTTAGTGCCAATGTGAGTGGTAAGTCATTAAAAGGCATTGATATGATTCGTTTTAATGATCAGGGAAAAATCATTGATTTTGAAGTGATGATCCGTCCGATGAGTGGTTTGGCAGCATTGGCAGAGAAGATGGGCGCAAGATTTGCCAAGTATCAACCCAACTAAAGCACCAAAAATAGCCTAAGTAATATTCAGAGATTTAAAATGTGGTTAAAATTTTCAACTTTGGCTTTATTGCCTATAATACTCATTCAGGGTACGAAAGTTCGTAAAAATACACCACGTCTTTTAGAAGCCGGTGGAGAGCGTGAGGGTACGACTGGTGAGGGACAACCGCTGTCCTTATTGATCTTAGGTGATTCAGCAGCGGCTGGCGTGGGTGTTGAAACTCAACAAGACGCTTTATCTGGAGTGATCATTTCCGAATTACAGAATGAATATCGCTTGCAGTGGAAATTACAGGCAAAAACAGGCGATACCACTCAGCAAATTTACCAAACAGTACAACAGTTAGATCAGCAATGTTATGATGTAATCGTCACCTCAATCGGTGTCAATGATGTCACTAAGCTGACTTCGGCAAAGTCTTGGTTGAAACAGCAACAACAACTTTTTAGCTATATACAACAACAGTTTCAACCCAAGTTGATTATTGTGTCTGGTGTACCGCCAATGCAGCATTTTCCAGCTTTGCCGAATCCATTGGCTTGGCTGTTTGGAAAATATGCAGCACAAATGAATCAAGTATTACAACAATGGCTGGCGCCGCAGCCGCAATTTCATTTCATTCAATATGATGTAGAAACTTTTCAGGCGATGAATCTGCCAATGGCCAGTGATGGTTTTCATCCTGGCAAAGAAATTTATGCAATTTGGGGAAAACAGGTCGCTACGTTAGTGCGGCAAACATTTACTCATCGTTAGAGGCGGTATTGGATATGGGTATATCTGCTTTAGACAAAATAAAAGTGTTAGGTTCAGAACTCTTTGATACGGTACTCGGTGCTGAACAACCGAAAATGTATTATGACCCGCAAGGGAAGATTAAGGATGTGCTGGAAAAATTACCACAATTAAAGCAAAAATATCGTCCAACGCCGTGGCTAAGTAATACTCATCTACATTTGCTGTATTTTGATGTGATTCGAAAGAAAATGATCAAGCTTGAATATGATCGAATCGAACAATTACAGATGCAGGATGGTGGTGTAACGGCAATCGCATGGTACGGATATGACTTACCGCCAGAGACGCCGACTGTTGTGATTATGCATACCATTACAGGAACACCTGAAAGTATGCGGGAGCTGGTTAAAGACCTGCATGAATATACAGGGTGGAGAATCGCACTGTGTTTACGCCGTGGTCATGCAGGTTTACCAATGCCTGTACCACGTATTTCATTGTTTGGTTCGACCAGTGATCTAAAAGAGCAATTGGCACATATTCAAAGCTTATTTCCAGACTCAGACTTATACGCTGTCGGTTCTTCTGCGGGGACAGGTTTGTTAGTGCGCTATCTAGGTGAGCAAGGTGCAGACACACCTTTCAAAGCTGCCTTTGCAATGTGTCCAGGTTATAACACTGAAATTGGCTTTAAAAATGTACATCCTTTTTATAGTAAGATGATGACGAAGAAGCTTTTTAAGCACTTTATCTATCCGTATCAGACCACATGGGGGCAACTTGCTTCTGTAGAAAAGGTGCTGACAACCACCAGCTTGGAAGAATTTGAAAAAGAATACTTTGAAATGGCTGGATTTCAGGATTATCAAAGTTATTGTCAGGCAATCAACCCGATCTATGTATTTGAAAATGTCAAAATTCCATTGATGATTTTGAATGCAGAAGATGATCCTGTCTGTTCAATCAAGAATCTCGAACCATATAAAGATGCAATTCAGCATATGGAAAATATTGCTGTGGTCACGACGAAGAAGGGTAGCCATTGTGGCTTCTATGAAACGTTAAGTGTGAAATCTTGGGCTTCACGTTTGATGTCTGATTTTTTTAAGAATTATTAATAATGTGGAAATAAAAAAGCCATGAACTGCAACAAACGCGGCTCATGGCTTTTTTCAGCAAGCAATTAAAACATTAGTTGTTTAATGCAGGTGTAGCAGCAGCAATTGCGGCAGCAACAGCATCATCTTCACTTTGAGCTGGTGTAGATGATTTTGGCGCTTTTGCAGTTTGTTCAGCTTTTGGCTGCTCTACTTTAGCTGGTTTAGGTTCAGCTTTTACAGGTTGCTCAGCTTTAGGCTGTTCTGTTTTTGCTGGTTTTGGTTGTTCAGTACGTGGAGTCTCAGTTGCAGCAGGCGTTTCAGTCTGCGCAGGATGGATTTCACGACGAATTTCAGTGGTCGTATTTGCAGTTTCTTCGCGCGTTGTTTCAACAGCAGGCGCTGGAGCTTCTTGCTTATCAACACTTTCTAACGATTCAAACTCCTGAATTTTTTCAGGCTCAGGTTGTGGCTGAGTTTGAGTTTCAGTCGTTGACTGTTCTTGCTGCTCTTCGTTTTTAGGTTCTTCTTTTTTCACACAAGCAGTTAATAAAAGACCAGTCGCCAGTGCTGCACAAATTAAAAGTTTTTTATTTGCCATTGCTAAAACAACATATTAAATAAGGACAGCACGAATTATAACAGTAAAAGTATGTGAAGAAATCCCTATGCTTTGTTGAGTTTGTTTATATTTTATAATTGCTTGCAAATCCTCATCACTTTTATGGCTCATTTATTACGGTTTAAAACCGATTTTTAAGAAGTTTGAGGATGAATTTGAGCGCTTAAACGTAATTTAAGTATGAAAAATCATCAAATCCCGTAAATTTTTATCGAAAATGCTGATAGAATAACCAGTTGTTTATAGTTCTTTGAATTGATGCGGTTTGACTTTGCTTTATAGGGGCAGAGTACAGTAAAATTGCCCAACATTGTAGGCCGATTTCGGCTCGATTGTACGAGAAACTCAATGACCCATTTTATTTTTGTCACTGGTGGTGTGGTTTCATCACTAGGTAAAGGTATTTCTGCTGCTTCTGTTGCTGCACTTTTGGAAGCTCGTGGCTTAAAAGTCACTATGGTAAAAATGGATCCATACATTAATGTCGATCCAGGTACCATGAGTCCATTTCAGCATGGTGAAGTTTTCGTCACAGAGGATGGTGCTGAAACTGACTTAGATTTGGGATATTACGAACGTTTCTTACGTCGTGCGAAAATGACCAAACTGAATAACTTTACCAGCGGTCGTGTATATCAGGACGTTTTGAACAAAGAACGTCGTGGTGATTACCTAGGTGGTACTGTTCAAGTTATTCCACATATTACAGATAACATTAAAGAACGCGTACTTCGCGCAGGTGAAGGTTACGACGTTGCGATCGTTGAGATTGGTGGTACTGTTGGTGATATCGAATCACTTCCATTTATGGAGTCAGTACGTCAGCTTATGGTTGAGTTGGGTCATAAACGCACAATGCTGATGCATTTGACCTTATTACCATACATCAAATCTGCTGCAGAATTGAAAACCAAGCCAACTCAGCATTCTGTGAAAGAGCTTCTTTCAATCGGTATTCAGCCAGATATCTTGATCTGCCGTACTGAATACGATGTCGATGTTGATACTAAACGTAAAATTGCATTGTTTACGAACGTTGAAGCGCGTGCCGTTGTGGTATGTAAAGATGCGAAAACGATTTATCAAATTCCACGTACTTTCTACGAACAGAATGTTGATGACCTGATCTGCGAACGTTTTGGTTTCAACGATCTTCCAGAAGCAAATCTTGAAGATTGGGACAATGTTGTTGAAGCATTATTGAATCCTGAATACACAGTACGTGTTGCGATGGTGGGTAAATATGTAGAACTTCCAGACGCTTATAAATCTGTGAATGAAGCACTTTTACATGCAGGGATCCAGAACCGCGTTAAAGTTCAGATTGACTATGTCAATGCTGAAGAGCTTGAACAGCAAGACATTAGCATTTTAAGTACGGCTGATGCGATCTTGGTACCAGGTGGTTTTGGTGAGCGCGGTACTGAAGGCAAAATGAAAGCCATTCAATACGCACGTGAAAACAAGATTCCATTCCTTGGTATTTGTTTAGGTATGCAATTGGCTGTGATTGAATATGCACGTAACGTTGCAGCGATGCCAGAAGCAAGTTCAACTGAATTTAACCGTTCAACTAAATATCCACTCATTGGTTTAATTACTGAATGGTTGGATGAACGTGGTGAATTACAGCAACGTAGCCTAGAGTCTGACTTGGGCGGTACGATGCGTTTAGGTGCACAAAAATCTGAATTGGTTGAAGGCACTAAAACACGTGAAGTATATGGCAAAGCGGAAATTACTGAACGTCACCGTCATCGTTACGAAATGAACGATCGTTTTATTCCAGCACTTGAAGAAGCTGGTATGAAAATTTCAGGCTATTCATCAGTACAACATTTAGTTGAAACTGTAGAAATTCCTGAACATCCTTGGTTTATTGCTGTACAATTCCACCCAGAATTTACAAGTTCACCACGCGATGGACACCCATTATTTGCTAGTTTTATCGGGGCTGCTAAAAATCAGCACCAAAAGTAAGTATTGAGTTTTAAATAAACTGGGAAAGTTTAAATGTCACAATTAAAACCACAAGAAGTTGTACGTTTAGGCGATATACAAATGGCAAATCATTTGCCATTTGTATTATTTGGCGGAATGAACGTACTTGAATCGAAAGATTTAGCATTTGAAATTGCTGAAACGTATGTTGATATTTGCAAACGCTTAGATATTCCTTACGTGTTCAAGGCAAGCTTTGACAAGGCAAATCGTTCGAGCTTACATTCATTTCGTGGTCCTGGTCTGGAAAAGGGCATCGAGTGGTTGGCGGAGATTAAAAAGCATTTTAATGTGCCAATCATTACTGATGTTCATGAACCTTACCAAGCAGCGCCTGTAGCTGAAGTCGCAGACATTATCCAACTTCCTGCCTTCCTTAGTCGTCAGACTGATCTTGTTGAAGCAATGGCAAAAACTCAAGCCATTATCAATATCAAAAAAGCACAATTCTTAGCGCCCCATGAAATGCGTCATATCTTGCATAAATGTCTGGAAGCTGGGAATGACAAACTCATTCTTTGTGAACGTGGTTCAGCATTTGGCTATAACAACCTGATCGTTGATATGCTAGGCTTTGACACCATGAAAGAAATGAATGTGCCAGTATTCTTTGACGTTACCCATGCTTTACAAACACCAGGCGGACGTGCTGATTCTGCGGGTGGTCGTCGTGCTCAAATTACAACTTTGGCACGTTCAGGTATGGCAACAGGTTTAGCGGGTTTATTTCTGGAAGCGCATCCGGAACCGGAAATTGCAAAATGTGATGGACCATGTGCATTGCGTTTATCTCAGCTTGAGCCATTCTTGGCACAATTAAAAGAATTGGATACTTTAGTTAAAGGATTCAAAAAGTTAGACACCCACTGATGCAATAACTTGCATCTTGTTTTTCATTCAACAGAGGAATTGTTCATGAGCCAAATCGTTGACATCCGTGCACGTGAAATTTTGGACTCTCGTGGTAACCCAACCATCGAAGCAGACGTTATTTTAGAATCTGGGGTTGTTGGTCGTGCATGTGCACCATCTGGTGCTTCAACTGGTTCTCGTGAAGCTTTAGAACTTCGTGATGGCGATAAAGCACGTTATTTGGGTAAAGGTGTTAAAACTGCGGTTAATAACGTAAATACGATTATCCGTGACGCTTTAGTGGGCAAATCAGTATTTGAACAAAAAGACATCGATAATACGATGATCGAACTTGATGGTACTGAAAACAAAGAAAAATTAGGTGCTAACGCAACTTTAGCTGTTTCATTGGCTGCTGCTCGCGCTGCTGCTGAAGAAAAGAAAATTCCTCTTTTCCAATACATCGCAGATCTTCGTGGTCAAACGACTTTGACTATGCCTGTACCAATGATGAATATCATCAATGGTGGTTCGCATGCTGACAACAATGTTGATATTCAAGAATTCATGATTGAGCCTGTAGGCTTTACATCATTTGCTGAAGCATTACGTGCAGGTGCAGAAATCTTCCATTCGCTAAAATCAGTTTTAAACAAAAAAGGTTTAAACACTGCTGTAGGTGATGAAGGTGGTTTTGCGCCAAACTTGCGTTCAAACGAAGAAGCAATCACTGTTATTCTTGAAGCGATTGGTCAAACGGGTTACAAAGCTGGTTCTGATATCATGTTGGCACTTGACTGTGCTTCTTCAGAATTCTACAAAAATGGTCAATATGTCCTTGCTGGTGAAGGCAATAAAGCATTCACAAGCAACCAGTTCTCTGACTATTTAGCTGGTCTTGTAAACCAGTACCCAATCATTTCGATTGAAGATGGTCTGGATGAATCTGACTGGGAAGGCTGGAGCTACTTAACATCAATCCTTGGTGACAAAATCCAATTGGTTGGCGACGATTTATTCGTAACTAATCCTAAGATTTTACAACGTGGTATTAATGAGAAAGTCGGTAACTCGATTCTGATCAAATATAACCAGATTGGTACATTGACTGAAACTCTAGATGCAATCTACCTTGCGAAAGCAAATGGTTATAGCACTGTAATCTCACACCGTTCAGGTGAAACTGAAGATTCAACAATTGCTGACTTGGCAGTCGGTACAGCAGCGGGTCAAATCAAGACTGGTTCACTATGCCGTTCTGACCGCGTAGCGAAGTATAACCAATTGCTTCGTATTGAAGAATTAACGAAAGCAGCTTACCGTGGTAAAGCTGAATTCAAAGGTTTAAAATAAGGTCAAATTATCCATGTTGAAAACTTCTGATCATCTTTCTTTACAAAAGAGAGAAACTCTGCAAATTCATAATCCTATAGAATTCGCAGATGATCTTCCTTTCAGAAGGATGTAGGGGCTTTTTCATGTTAGAGATGTTTCGATCGACCTCGAGTAAATTGATTCTGTTGCTTGCAGTCGTTTTGGTTGCAAGCTTGCAGTATCAATTCTGGTTAGGTGAGGGCGGCTATTTCCCTCACCAAGCCTTAACTCAGCAAATTACTCAACAAGCTGAAATTAATACTGAATTAAAAGAACGAAATCGTATTCTGGCTGCCGAAGTTTTTGATTTAAAAAATGGTAGCGAAGCGATTGAAGAACATGCACGTTTAGATTTAGGTTTAATTAAACCCAATGAAACATTTGTGCAAATGAGTACAATCAGTACCCATTACAAACCGATTTATATTGATCCAAACGCAAAAGAAGATACTGCAACGAATGAAAACCCAGACTAAGCTGTGGGCGGTTGTACCAGCAGCAGGTTCGGGCAGTCGTTTTTCTAAAACTGAATTAAAACAATATCAGTATATTCAAAATCATACTGTACTTGAACATACCGTTAATCGTCTAAATACACTTGATCTGGCCGGATGTGTGCTTGCCATCGGTCAGCAAGATAATTTTGCCAAAACACTGCCGTTTCAACATAAAGATAATCTGCATTTTTGTGAAGGGGGTGCCGAGCGTGTGCACTCTGTTTTAAATGCCTTGATTTATTTGTCTGAAATTGCAGATGAAAATGATTGGGTATTGGTTCATGACGCAGCACGCCCATGTGTTACTTCGGATTGTTTAACCCGTTTGGTTGAGTCAGCACAGCATTCAAATCAAAGTGCAATTCTGGCCATTCCAGTACGTGACACTTTAAAACAAGTCCCAAGTGAGAATCAGATCGAGAAAACGGTAAGCCGTGAATTGTTGTGGCAAGCTCAGACACCACAAATGGCTCGGTTACATGTTTTAAAAAGCGCAATTGAACAGGCCTTAGCAGATCATATTGTGATTACAGATGAAGCAAGTGCTTTGGAATATGTGAAAGAACCTGTGCAAGTGGTGCAGGGACGATCTGACAATATTAAAATTACTTATGCCGATGATCTGGAATTGGCAAGGCTCATTTTACAATCTCAAATTCATTCATAATTATTTCATTTGCTCTATAAAACATTTTTTTCTTATTGCTTTAATAGCCTAAGTAAAATTAAGTGAAGTTTACTGTTTGTTTACATTAACTTAAATGACAAAAAACTGACGATTTGTTAAATTTGAACAACATACTTTATAACGGATCAACAAATGAAAAAATTATTACTTGCGGGCTTTTTTACTTTTTCTTTAGTTGGCTGCGCAACGACTCCTCAACAGCCTGAAGATACTGTACAGGAAACAATTCGCTATTCTACTAGCCCTTGTTTTGGTACTTGTCCAATCTATTCTGTTGAGATTACACCTGAAGGCGCTGTTCATTTTGATGGTAAACAATATACCAAAGTGACAGGTACTCAGGATTTAAAAGTTGATCCTTCTGTTTATAGCAAGCTACAACAAGAGCTAAAAACTTACCGTCCTGCGACTGGCGCAAATGTAAAAACAACGGGCTGTGCAGAAACAGCAACTGATCATCAAAGTGCATTCTTTGCATGGAAACGTCCAGATGGTACAGTGACTCAGTTAAGCCACTACACAGGCTGCATCTCTCCAGCAAATGCTGAGCTCAATAAAGTGATTGAAAAGTTGCCTAAGACGATTGGTATTGAAGATTTAGTACGTTAATCTCGACTTCGCTTAAAGAGAAGGCTTAATTACGCAAAGTAGTTAAGCCTTTTTTCATTTGAATAAAGATTAAAAATAACATATTATAAAAACATATATTGTTTTGTGAGAGGAAGATGAGCAGCATTATTCTGGCTTTGATTGGTGGTGGACTGATTGGATTTGCTGTTGTCGGCTATTTATATATAAATGGGCGTATTGCCGGCATTAGCGGGTTAATTGCTCAACTCTTACAACCGAAATCTTTCATTGGAAGCTCTGCTTTCTGGTTCTTGATGGGCTTAATTGTTACTCCTTTTATTTATCAATTATTCGTACAACCACAGATTATTTTGGATTCTTCTCCATCTACTTTGATTGCCGCGGGTTTACTGGTGGGCTTTGGTACACGATTGAGTTCAGGGTGTACCAGTGGCCATGGGATCTGTGGGATTAGCCGTTTATCAATGCGCTCAATCATCGCAACTGTTACATTTATGCTTGTGGGAATGCTCACGGTCTATGTCGCACGTGATCTTTTGGGAGCGATATGATGAAAAACCTATTTGCTTTTATCTTTGGAAGTATATTTGCGCTAGGTTTAATGATTTCAGGAATGTCCAATCCAGCAAAAGTATTAAGCTTCTTAGATATTTTGGATGAGTGGGATATCAGTTTGATGTTTGTAATGATTGGTGCAATTGCTGTGGCATTTATTCCATTTCAAAAAGCAATCCGTCATCCTAGAACCATCTTGGGAGAAACGATAGCATTACCGCAGAATCGTCAGATCGATAAAAAGCTGATTATCGGCGCGGTTCTATTTGGTATAGGTTGGGGAATTGCAGGTATTTGCCCAGCACCAGCGCTTACTTTAATTGGACTCGGTTATACACAAATCTGGTATTTCATTATTGCCATGTTAATCGGTATGTTTCTTCATCATATTTGGGCTAAATCAAGCGGAGAGTAGCAATGTTAAATCCACAAGTTAAAGCTTTCTTTGATGAAAATAGTAATACTTTTAGCTATGTTGTCAGTGATCCTGAAACCCGTTATTGCGCAATTATCGATAGTGTATTGGATTATGATGCTGCTTCTGCGACAACCTCAACAACGCATGCCGATGAGATTATTGCCTATATTCAGACTCAGGCCTTACAGGTTGAATGGATCTTAGAAACACATGTTCATGCTGATCATTTAACGGCTTCGCAATATTTAAAATCACAACTTGGCGGAAAAATTGCCATGAGTGAAAAAATTGCTGTGGTTCAGGAGACTTTTAGTGCGATCTATGATCTTGATATAAAGTATTTTAATTCCCAACAAATATTTGACCATCTTTTTAAAGATAATGAGCATTTCCAGATTGGGCATTTAGATGCATTTAATATTCCAACACCTGGTCATACACCTGCATGTTTAAGCTATGTAATTGAAGATGCTGTTTTTATTGGCGATACTTTATTTATGCCTGATTACGGCACAGCACGTTGTGATTTCCCAAAAGGGAGTGCAGAGCTACTGTTTGAGTCCATACAAAAACTTTATCAATTACCCGAACAGACCCGAGTTTTTCTTTGCCATGATTATAAGCCTGAAGGGCGAGATGAGTACGTTTGTGAAACCAGTATTCAAGCTCAAAAACAATCTAATATTCATTTAAATGCAGCAACGCCAAAACAGGAATTCGTACAAATGCGGCAGGCACGAGATGCAACCTTATCAATGCCAAAGCTGATATTACCTGCGATTCAAATCAATATGGATGCAGGGCGTTTTCCTGAACCTGAAGCCAATGGAATTCGTTATTTAAAGCTTCCTTTAAATTATTTTAAATCCTGAATTTTCCAAAATATGACGTTTAAAAATCGCATTTCTTTTCCTAAATAGCCTAAGTAATATTAAGCTTGAAATAGCGAGCACAAGCAAGAACCAACAAAAAGTCAAAACAAAAATTTTGTACTTTAAGAAAGAGCTATGTTAAAACTACATCCATTTTGAGACATACATCAATCAGGATATAGGAATGACAACCATCTACTTAGTCAGACATGGTCAAGCTTCATTTGGCAAAACTAATTATGATGAGCTGTCAGAAAATGGCGAAGCACAAGCAAAACTCTTGGGCCAATATTTCAAGAATATTTTTACTGAACAGCCTTATATCGTTTCAGGGAGTATGAAACGTCATCAGCAAACTACACAAATCTCTTTAAGCGAATGTTTTCCTCAAGCCATGTATAAGACCGATGGATTGTGGAATGAGTTTAATCACCAACAGGTGTTTGCACTGTATGAACCTAGATTTTCGCAGCCAGAAGTATTAAAACAGGATGTTTTTAAAGAAGTTGATCCAAGGGCTTATTTAGCGCAAATTTTTGATAAGGCAATTGAGCGATGGGCAAATGATGAATTTCATCATGAATACGATGAATCTTGGCCTGTTTTTAAAACCAGAGTAGATCAGGCATTACAAAATTTATGTACTGAGTTAGTAGATCAGCAACCTCAAGAAGCGATTGTATTTACTTCTGGTGGTGTTATCTCTGTGATTATTGGAAAGTTACTTGAGTTGAGTGTACAGCGTACTTTCGCGCTGAGCTGGTCGATTGCAAATACAAGTGTTACCACCTTAAAACTGAGTAATGGCTCACTTCAGCTCATCAGTATGAATGAACATCAATTTATTAAATCAAAAAATCCAAACTTATTAACCTGGCTCTAAAGTAGAGCAGGGTACAATATTTAATATAATGCCTGACTTGACCATCCGCTAACCAAAGCTATAGAAAAATATTTGAAGCTTGAAAAGGAAAATTTATATTGCTTCACATTTCACATAATTAAAAAAGTTTAAATCCACGTTAGAATATAACGCTTACTTGATAAATAAAGAATTTAAAGTTTCTACATTTATTCATTTACATTAAAAAAAGGAAAAAATATGTCTCAACATGACTTTAATTTATCAGATCATTTTAAGCTGGGTATTTTTGCTTTTAATTGTTCTGGAGGACTCACTGCTTCTACTTTGGAAGATGGCTGGGATGCCAGTTGGGAGAAAAATCTAGAACTGGCACAAATGGCTGATGAAGCTGGAATTGATTTTCTTTTATCCGCTGCGCGATTTATTGGCCACGGCGGTGAAAAAGATTTTCATGGTACAGTTCTGGAAACCGTGACCTGGACATCGGCTTTATTAGCCAAAACCAAAAAAATTCATGTGTTCGCCACATTACACAGCGCGTTAAACCATCCAGTTGTGGTTGCCAAGCAAATTGCGACTATGGCTCAAATCAGTGGCAATCGGGTCGGTTTAAATATTGTCGCAGGTTGGAACAAACCTGAATATGACGCAATGGGATTACAACTGCCAGATGATCATGAAACGCGCTATGATTATGCGCATGAGTGGTACGGGTTAGTTAAGAAAACTTGGCAGAGTAAAGAATCCTTTGATTGGAATGGAAAGTTCTTTCAAACGAAAGGGACTTATGGAAAACCGAATTTGATACCAGCTCCACCGATCTTTAATGCGGCAGGCTCTAAAGAAGGCCGTGAATTCGCAGTTAAAAATTCGGATTTCTTATTTACACCTGCATCAGATCTTGAGCGTTCTGTATCTGAAATTAAAGAACTAAAGAAAGAAGCCGAAGCACTTGATAGAAGTATTAAAGTATTGACCTTTTCACATGTCATTTGTCGTCCTACAGAGGAAGAAGCCCAAGCAGAATGGGATCGACAATTGAATAATGCAGATGAGGGTGCAGTACAACATTTAATAGATACCTTATTTTCATTCTGTAAATCTTTCCCGTCCGATTTATTTGAAGGATTGCGCCAACGTATTGTTGTGGGGCATGGTGGTTTCCCATTAGTAGGTACACCAGAGCAGGTTGCGGACGGATTGATTTCTTTACAGCACACGGGATTCTCAGGTACTACATTATCATTTCTAAACTATACGCAAGAATTTCCATATTTTAGAGATCATGTTATGCCGATCTTGAAAGAAAAAGGATTGCTTCAATCTGCGTCCTAATTCTTGTGATGGGTGGATGATCTTGGGTAGAAAAGGTCATCCACTGATCAAATACTGACGTGTGAGTGCTTTATTTATATGACAAAAAATATTCAATTGATTGATTTTTGAACATGTTTTTTGTTTTTTTATGGTATAAAAATATCTCAATTATTAAACTTGAGAATAACAAATGTCTGAACAAAAATATCATTGGTATTTGATTGGTTATACTT
>NZ_LRPD01000055.1:0-1066 GCF_001605865.1 Acinetobacter sp. NRRL B-65365
TGTCGCCAGTCGTGATGCTATCGAACTTCGCATCTTTCAACAATTCAATCTTGATACCATCTTCTGTGGTACGTGTGATTACGTTCTCACCGCTGGTCTTGTCTTCTGCTGTTGCAGCATCAGCTCCACCTACGATGTTTAACTTGTCACCCAACTTACGGTGTACATCTTTACCCGCATTGCCAGCAAAGTTCAGACCTTTATTGGTCAGGTCATTCACGCCATTAGTCACTTTGTCATCAACTGACTTGATCGCATCATTGATGTTGTTTTTGCCTGTGCCACCAATGTTATTGGTTGTAATGCTACCGTCTGGATTAACCGTCGTATTACCACCAATGCTGTTCTTGATGCTGTCAGAGATATTCTTCACCTGACCGCCATTCACTGCATCTTTAGATCCATTGGCAATTGAACCATCAGCAACGTTAGTAATAACCTTGTTACCCGCGTTGATGCCATCTTTAGTGATGCTTGGGCCATCTTTAATGGTTAAGCCATTGTTGTTTAATACGCTGTCGCCAGTCGTAATGCTGTCGAACTTCGCATCTTTCAACAATTCAATCTTGATGCCATCTTCTGTGGTACGTGTGATCACGTTCTCACCGCTGGTCTTGTCTTCTGCTGTTGCAGCATCCGCTCCACCGATGATGTTTAACTTGTCACCCAACTTACGATGTACGTCTGCACCGGCATTGCCCGCAAAGTTCAAGCCTTTGTTTTCCAACTCGGTCTTGGTGTTCGTGATCGTGTTGTTTAACTCAGTCTTGGTATCTGTGATCTGGTTGGTTAACTGATCTTTAGTATCATTTAACTTGTTGTTAGTATCCGTGATCTGGTTACCCAAGTCTTTCTTCGCATCGTCTAACTTGTTGTTGGTATCGGTGATCTTGCCGTCCAAACCATCTTTAACATTGGTTAACTGGTCAACATTGACTGCATCTTTACCATTTACACCATCAGCAACGTTAGTGATGACTTTATTACCCGCGTTGATGCCATCTTTAGTGATGCTTGGACCATCTTTGATGGTTAAGCCATTGTTGTTTAATACGCTGTCGCCAGT
>NZ_LRPD01000056.1:0-26923 GCF_001605865.1 Acinetobacter sp. NRRL B-65365
TGGAAGCGTGGCAGAGCGGTTTAATGCACCGGTCTTGAAAACCGACGAGGGTGTGAGTCCTCCGTGAGTTCGAATCTCACCGCTTCCGCCAAATATTTAAATAAGCCCTTGTTTTTACAAGGGCTTGTTTTTTATCTATGATTTTACCCCTCAACCTACCCCTCATCAAACATTGGATTAGGTGATATCTAAAGAGACATCTTTTTACTTATTTGGACATCATATTAGTTGAAAGAAAATTTCTAGTAGAATTCCAAACTGATTTTAAGGTGGGGAATTTTGCAAATATCCACTTTGGTCTTATGCTTGAATGGTCTGTTGTATTTGGTTTTTTACTGTTGCTTATCTTTACTTTCATCTTGGATGAGTTTTCTTGATCTTATACATTCTGTTTATGAGATTTTATCGATTCATAATTATGGGCAGACTGTAAAAAAATAAATCTACCCATATTCTTTAGATGCTTGTAAGTGATGTTAAACCCATAAATTTGATGATACTGGTATATCATACGGACTGTTAAGTTGTCTGCATCCTTACAGATTGATGATCTCATATAAATTTTCTGGTGATAAATTTTTCACCATATCATTTAGACCTTTACTTAGACTTGCTTTACTAAATGTATGTTCATAAAGTATGTCCCTCATACCACAAGTGATAAATATTGTTGCTTTTTTAGGCTTTATGGTTTTTATATCTTTATCATTTTCAAGTAATTCATAAAGCGTTTGGAACAAATCGGAAAAATAATCCATGCCTGTATGATTGATTGAGTTGCGACGATCTTGATTGATAGCATTCTCAATTATAGTTTGGTTTGCAGAGCCGTGAATTTCACTTAGCATAAATTTAGAATAATTCGCTGATTCAAACTGCTGGATGTTACCCTTGTTGATCTTTGTTTCAAAAATTTTATCGTAGTAAATCAGGCTGATTAGCGCAGTAAGAATTGCATCAGCTCTTTTGAGTACTTCAAGTGAATTTGCACAATCATCTAAAATGATGCTCAAGCTATGAATTTTTTCAGAAACCTTATTGTCAATAATAGGCTGGGCATCTGTCCCATTTCTCTGATTATCTAATCTTGTAGCCATAAATTCATGTATAAATTTACTTAAAAGCACAGGCAGATTGCTAACATCCTCTTCTAGATTTAGATGAAGATTTATGAACTTTGAAGGTGGCAAATTGGCATCTAACGGAGAGCATCCAATAAATGATTTTGTGGACTTCTGTAGTGGTGTACCATAAATTTTCAATCCTTTAATTGCATTCCTAACTTCGTGATATGAAGGGACTTGAGTTATATTTGTGCCTTTTATATCTTTGCTATTCTTAAAATTATGATATTCAATATAAATTTTAAGATAATCCAAAAATAGAGATTTAATATCCCAGAATGGTAACAAGTCAGGTAAGAAATACTTTTCGTTCAAAATACGTTTGAGGTTTGTCGAAAAATTGGGGAATTGTGTCCATTCTTCATAACTTTTGATGTTTTCCCAAAATATGCAATAAAGTTCTTCAAATATTGATGTTAGTTCATCTGGTTGAAGTAAATGGTTTAACAAAAATATATCTTCATCCACTAATTGCCTTGTTTGACAATATCCCATTACATGGTTGAGTAACTGTCTGCCAAAGACAATTATCTCTACTTCAATCTTGATTTGCTCAATAGGTAGTGACTTTCTTTCTTTATATTTTTCAGTTAGCAGGTTGACCAGTTGCCTCAATATTACATCCCTAATACGTATTAACTCGTTATACAGATTTGGGAAAGTTGCTTGAAACTCTCTTGCTTTTACAGCTTGCTTTACTAATTTTTGCATTACAGGGTGAGCTATTCTGTAAATTTCATGATCGAAGACGGGATTACTCATTTAAATACGCTACTTAACAATTGTGAATCTTGTTTTGCTGATGTTTCTGAGGATTCTAGAGCATATTTATATCCGAAGACATCCACATCAGGTTTAAATCGGAGTAAACAATGCAAACCTCAGAAACCAAAAAAAATCAGATTCTTAGAATGAAAGGAGTAACAGAATTAGTCTGTTTAAGTAAATCAAGTCTGTATGACAAAATGAACCCGAAATCCAAGAGATATGATTCGTCTTTTCCTCGTCCGATTAGATTGGGACTATCAGCCGTTGGTTGGTTAGAGCAGGACATAATTGATTGGATCAATTCAAAAAAAAGCTAACCAGATTAGCAAGATATCTTTACAACTCTCACATACCCTATTAACCCTTATAACACTGTAATTCCTTGATTTCGAGGTCATGGGATTACAGTGATTTTTACGCCTGACCATTTGTGTTACTTATATGATCAGTATATCTAATAATATTAATTATTATATAAATTGACTTAATTAACAAATTGTTAGGTGTAATTACGTACAGAGAAGTTCATTATTATGAATCAATCATCCTATCTTATGAGTAATAATCAAACACCTGCTTTAGCACATGAATACTTAACACAAGTACCTGAACACTTTCTAAATCAGCAGACTGAAATAACTGATACTGATTCATCTAATCAGCCCATTCAGATTACAGCACCATTGGAAGAGCAACAGTCTTTACTCAATTCAATGTATGAAGAATGCTTCAATGCAGCAGACGATCAGCATTCAAGCTCATTGGCATTGGATTACTTATTAGATTTCAACACTGAATATAACCAATATGAAATTCGATCAAATCCTGAAGCTGAGAAAATATTCTCAGAAATTGAATTAGTAAAACAAATCTTAAAACACAACTATGTGCAGGCTTATCGTAAGATCAAAGGCACTCTGTATCATGGATGGTATGAGCCTATTGATAAAAAATTCATTGAATTATTAAAGCAAATACTCATCCAAGGGTTTGATCCTCTAGAGCATTATGATTGTGAGCATCATAAGATTGTTATGCAAGCGTATAACGAAATTCTAAAGGGTTATTTTCATGCTGATTTTTATCTACATTACCCCAATGATATTATTCAGCTAAGAAATACTGATGGAACAATAACTTCAATTTGTTATGCAGAATTAATTAATCTATTCATTGAACGTTTGTATTTGCTAACTCAAGAAAAGGAATTCAAATACCAACAGAAAAAACGAAGGGAACGTTCCCAATATCAGCAAAAGGTCGCTACAGAATGTGTAGATACGATACTGGCTAAACATTCGAGAATTGTCATTGCTCGTGTCGATTTTCGTTATGGAAAAACACAAAACCCTGAACTTGCCCAAGTCAAAGCAGATTTAATCACATGCCTTCGTTATTTAAAGCGTACTTCAAATTTACGTATATTGGGCTATCTATGGAAATTGGAATTTGCCGAAAAAACGGGCTATCACTACCACTGTTTTTTCTTTCTCGATGGTCGTAAACACTCACAGGACATTAAGTTAGCACAACAGATTGGTGAGGTCTGGAAAAGAGTGATTGGTGATGAGGGGACTTACTATAATTGCAATATTGATGCTCACAATGGCAAATACAAAGATGTCGGTATTGGCACCTTACATCGCAGTGATAAACAAAAATACGAGTATTTGATTAAAGCCATCCGTTATATAACCAAAAGAGACCAATTCATTGTGCATAAAAGGATTAAGCAGGATGAAGAGAATGAGCAAAACCTTAGAAATGATAAAGCCTACTTCATACGTGTATTTGGTAAAAATATTGCTAAGGATGTTGCGATAAAAATGGGTAAATCTCTTAAAAATACTGGTCAAAAGGAGGCATGAAATGACTCATTATTCAGCGACTCCTCAAGCACACTATATACCGCAGACACCAATTATCCCATTCATGCTGGATGTTAATACTCATTTGTTCTTAGGACAGAGTATTCAAAATGCAGCTCAAATTGAAAATGGGAAACTAGCGGTTATGGATAAACGATCACCCAAATGTTTGGATAAGAATTATCGTATATTTTTAAATTCTCTACCTTGGCTGCATTATCACCGTTTGGTATTACATGGATTTCAACTAAATCCTTATTGGGCTGCAATCTTTGATACAGTAGGCTTTTCTCATTACGGTAATATGAATTACCTTGTAGAGAATGCAGAGCTTATTCATGATCAATTTAAACATAAGTTTCTGAAACGACGGATTGCACTGGAATATACAAAATTTATTGAACCAATTAATGAAAGTATTAAATTCCAAAAGGCATTGTTTAAACGTTGTCTAGACAAACATAAGCAGATCAATTGTATGATCTATGATTTACCTTGTATGTTTACTATTCCCTTACAATTTGATGCCGAAGTTAAATTACCAAAACTTGCTAGTAAATGGCTGGAAAGATTACATCAATCCGAAGAATTAGCTGGCAAGCTGTATGATGTGCAATGGCGTATTGTGAAATCACTGAATGGATTTTATTCAGTCCATGCCATCATTTATGTGATTGGTGATGAGTGTAAATATTCTGATTTTATCTTACGGGTATGGAGAGGGGCTTGTTTACACAAGGGACATGAGCTTGTGCAAGGATCACCTTATTTGGTTTGGGAAAAACACTGTTACTTTGCGGACAGTGATATGCGTAGCTACTGGAGTAAACAGCTTGAGTTTCTAAATGGCCCCCTCAAACTTTATCGGTATATGAGTCAGCATATTTCCTATTTATGGCAAAGCTATACAGGGAATATCCCTGCTAAGTAAACTTTTCAAATATAAGGCGCTCTGATTAGAACGCCTTTTTTATGCTTGTATAAATCGCTGTGATTAAATCTCTAAAAATTATAGGTATAGGTCAAACCACTGTTGGTGGTGATGGTCACTTCACGGACATATTCAGCGGAACAGCCCAAGTAGACTTTTGCCACTGAGCCATAGCGCATATTTTGGTAATCGTAAGTGCCTTTGCTTCTGCAATTACCACGGTTGATTAAAACCCCTGTGATGGTGGTTGGCGCATCGTTCAAGGACATGATGTTTAACAAATCGGTATAGCCTGTCATGGAGTATTGTGATTCTTCACGACGGACACGGACTTCAAATTGTTCTTGTACAGTGGGTTCAGTCCCTTCCTCAGCATTATATGACTCATCTTCCAGAAAGGATTTATCAACGGCTGGAAAATCATCTTCAGATTGAGGCGGAGTTTCAGTCGCATCAGCAGTGCTATGCTCACTTGTTTGAGTTGGGGTATCCTTTGGTTTTGGTGCATCGTTACCTGAATTACACGCAGTTAAAGTCAGTAGCAACACACTGGATAAAACAATCGATGGAATAAAATTCATTACACATGCCTATATTTAATCGAATATTGTGATCTACAGGGTTGGGTGAAAGCCCAACTCTGTGTATTTAATTGTTTGGTCAATCAATTTTTTACTTTTTATAAAAGTGGGAATTACTCATCGATCTTTTTAAATACCTTTTCGATCGGCGTGTAGTTTTCCAAGCTAAAATCAAAAGGAATTGGCTTTTTCAGTGTCACATCAAATTGCTTTAATCGAGCATTTTCTATGCCGTTGAAATGTTTGCGTTGAAAGGACATGGTGCTCGGTTCAAGGATGGCAATCGGTTCATTCGCAGAATCAGCTTGAGTGTTGTTGGCCTGATAAATGACTAAGCTCTCTAATTCCAATTTATGATTATTGAAGTTAAAAATGTAACCGACATACTTCTGTCCACCAGCCGTAATAATATTTTGTGCTAACTCTGGCGTGGATGGGGCTGTGAAATTCACAATAAGATCAGATGCGAAATTCATATTCTCAAAATGTAATTGTTTCGAATCAGCATCGTAATAAACAAAATTATCAATCGGACCATTTGGTCGATCATTCGGTGTATAGCTGCTTGGCATAAACAGACTTTGACCAGACGTAGCATTTAAACTGAGTTCTAAAAGCTTCAAGTCATAATTTAGATGGGCATTTTTAGTATCCAACTCATTTTGAAGTGTCTGAATACGTTGTTGATATTGTTCTGTACTCTCAAATTGATCTTTTTGTGGTGGAGTCACCTGCATTGTCGATCTTATATAATTGATTGCCGTATCATGCGCTGCACGCAAAGAATAGTCATCACCTAAAGCAAAAGTGAATGCAGGAAACTGTTGATCAGTATGTCCGATCACTAAAACTTGATTGTTTTTTAAAGCCAGCACATTTCTTAAATCATTGAGAATGGACTGGAAATACACGCAGTTTGCACAATAATCTGCAACATCGTCATTTTCAGCAAACATCTGCAATCCATAGATGGTTTTATACGGTGGATAAAAGGAAAAATACCCCTCATCTTTGATGAGTTCCTGAAAGTCTTCTCCAGTCTTTGTTAGCGGAGGTGTAATTTTATTGCGAGCGATAATCAAAGGAGAAGAAACAGCCTGTGCAGGGACAGCATCATTCAATGACATGTTTTCAATCTTTTGAGATAGTTCTTTATTCTCTACATCATCTTGTTGTGGTTTTGAGCAGCCGACCAACGCAAGGCTGGTGAGCAGCGCAATTGAAATGTATTTCATCCTATTATTTTCCCCATCCAATATTTTTTAAGTTTTTAAAAATGAATTATGAAATTGCCTGTAATTTCAAATACATTTTGCTTGGCTGTCATAGGCTCTAGCGATGCTGTTACTGAGCACAATAAGGACAACCAAAATAAGCTGTGCGATGAATTTCATGATTTTTATCCAGCACAAAACACCACTGACCAAAATGGATGCAGCAGTTAATTGATGCCTTGAGTCAATCAGGACACAGTGAAAGCGTGTGATAAATGAATTGGAATAAAATGCCTGAGAGGCAGAGAAAGTGCAGGGGAATAATAAAGCACAGTAAATTGCGTCATGGTTGACTCCTAGATGAATTAGAAGTTCTACCGAATCACTGTCAATTGATTATGGTGGCAGAACGAAAAGGGGTTGACAGACTGGACATCTAGAACCAGCACGCGCGAACGCGTCCCCCTCCCGTTCTACCGCAAAGGGGGACGAGAAGGTTTTTACACATACAAAGAATACTCAGATGAATAAACTCCGATGCGCTAGATGAGCGGTCTGTCAAAACCGACTGACAATGTAGGTCAGCCCTTGCATCATAATCGCTGCTAAAAAACAGGTCAATTGATCTGTTTAATCATCATTCAAAAATTGCCTAAAACTGATGAAAAAAAACGCATTCTAAAAAAATACAAATACATAGCATCTAATTGAGAACAGTGTTTCTCCATTTGAGATAGCACCAATACATGCTTCAGCTACATTGCAATCATTTTGCCTGCTTCCCCAGCAGGTTTTTTTATTCATTTACAGGAAATACCACAATGAGTTTGCCATGTCCTTATTGCCAGTCCCGAGAGACGGTACTGCTTGAATCAACCCAACATTTACCCAGTACCTCAACCAATAACCCCATTTCCAATAGTGTGATGTCACCGATGGCACTTGCCACATTAGGAGTGAGTGTTTCCAAAAGCCTGAATATTCCTCCAATTGCAGGTGCAATCGTTGGGGTACTGATTGGCGGTATCTGGATGTTGATCACTGAAGATGAACAGCAACAACCGCTTCACCCAACTTATCGCAAACAGTATTACTGCAACAACTGTGACCGCAGCTTTAGCCCGAATTTACGCAATTAAGTATTTAGCAAAATTTAAATCGAACCCTTTTACCCATTCAAAATCGATACAGGAATTATTCTTATGGCACATTTAGTTGAAACTATGGCATTCACTGGACAAACCCCTTGGCATGGGTTAGGCAATGAACTCACACCAAACCAACCCATCGAGGTTTGGGCACAACAAGCAGGCATGGACTGGCGGATAGAATCCTCGGATGTCAATTACATGGCACAGAATGAACGTGGACAAAGCATCATCATGCCTTTTGAAGAACAACGAGTGCTTTACCGTTCAGATACGCATGCACCTTTATCCGTGGTCAGCCAACGCTTTCAAGAAGTCCAACCGATGGAAATCCTACACTTCTACAAAGACCTGACGGAGCAATCAGGCTTTGAACTGGAAACCGCAGGGGTACTGAAAGGTGGCAAGAAATTCTGGGCATTAGCCAAGACTGGACAGACTTCAGCACTCAAGGGTAAGGATGTGAGTAATGGCTATATTCTACTAGCGACGGCTTGTGATGGCACTCTAGCAACCACTGCACAGTTCACCAGTATCCGGGTGGTATGTAACAATACTTTGGCAATTGCTCTCAAAGGACAAAATACCAGTGCAGGTGTGGTTAAAGTCCCACACAGCACTCGTTTCGATGCTGAGAAAGTTAAACAACAGTTGGGTATTTCAGTCCGTGCATGGGATGAACACATGTATGAAATGAAACAACTGAGCCAGCGTAAGGTAACTCAGCAGGAAGCAGCAGCCTTCTTTGATGCGGTGTTTAACAATACCAACCTAACTATGGCTGAACAAGATGAAAGCATCATTCAGTTCTATCGAAATGCTGCTATGCCAAACCAAGGCATCAACACCCCAACCAAAGCGGACAATAAAACCGAGCCAAATGGACGTGCCATGTCGAAAGTCATGACCATGTTTAACGGACATGGACGTGGTGCAGAACTGAGTTCAGCCAAGGATACCGCTTATGGATTATTGTGCAGCATCACCGAGTTCTGTGACCATGAACGTCGAGCGATGAGTACCGATCATCGACTCGATTCAGCATGGTTTGGTGCAGGGGCTGCCATTAAACAGCGTGGTCTGGAACAGGCATTGAGAATGATTGCCTAAATTCAGTTTCAATTAAGCCAGCTCCATTAGCCTAAGCATACAGTAACACCGTACAAGCACAGCAACACCTTTAGCCGCACCCTCATGCGGCTTTTTTATGCCCAAAATTCAGCTTTTACGATTTTATCGATACAGGAATAATTGCAATGAATAGTCATACTCAAATTCAAAACACGCTAAATAACCCACCACTACAACCCTATTTACCGAATCTAAATCAATCCATTCAGCAGATTGAGGTGGGAACCCGAACCAAACGAGATCGACCGAATACGCAACCACGAAAGACCAAAGCCCTTACAGCAAAAAGACTTGCCAACACCAAACAGATGAACTATCAACAATGGTTAGAAGTCAGAAAACAGGGTATTGGCAGCAGTGATGCAGCAACGGCCTGTGGACTGAATCCCTATATGTCGATGCTGGAACTGTGGATGATCAAGACAGGGCGGATGCAACAAAACATCGAGGATGAAAGTGCAGGTTACGCACCCTTGTACTGGGGAAAAAAGCTAGAACCTTTGGTGGCTGAATACTACAGCATGCACACCAATCATAAAGTCCGTCGAGTTAATGCAGTATTGCAACACCCTGATGAAGACAAACAGTTTATGTTGGCGAACTTGGATTATGCTGTAGTCGGTAATGAAGAAGTGCAAATTTTGGAATGTAAAACCGTGGGGGAATATGGCGCAAAACTATGGCGAGATGGCGTGCCTTTATATGTTTTATGCCAGGTACAACATCAACTTGCAGTCACAGGAAAACAGGCAGCCCATATCTGTGCCTTGATCTGTGGGCATGAAACCAGAATCTTTAAGGTAACGCGCAGTGAAACGGTGATTAAATACATTGTGGATGCAGAGCGTTACTTCTGGGAATGTGTAGAGAAGGATGTACCACCTGATGTCGATGCATCTGAATCAGCAGCCAAAGCACTCCAACTTTTATATCCAGCCCATATACCACTCAGCACTACTGATCTATCTGAGGATGTCACAGCCAATCAGTGCTTTGAGCAACTACTGCAACAACGTCATTTGCTGGAGCAACACCAGAGCAGTTTTGATCAGTTGAAGCATCAAATCCAAATCAAGATGCAGGACTCAGAACGAGCCATATTTAAGGCGGGTTCAGTTACGTGGAAGAAATCCAAAGATTCGGTCAGCTTAGACGGTAAAGCCTTATTGCAACAGCATCCTGAGTTTCTACAACAGTTCCCGCAAAACAAGCAAGGCACACGTAGATTCCAGATTTATACAGATGCTGATTAATCCAACCGAATTAGCCTAAGCAAATCCTTCTGAAATTCCACATCACTTCCCCAAATCCCATTTCATCAAAAAAGCGCAAAACAGTCCCCGTCGCCAGCAAGTATCTTGAAGTACTTACTGACGACTAAATGGACTGTTCTGCGCAGAATTTATGCAATTAAAAAATGTTTGCTTCTTACACATATCAAAGGGGCAATCGTTAAAAATTACCGCAGAGGAAAACAACATGATTAAAGGTTTAGCAATCACACCACCCGTATTAGGTCGTATCAGTATTGGCAAGATCGTCGAGAAAAATGGCAAGCGTGTCCCTGAAAAAGATGACCAATTTACGATTACCAGCCAGATCCAGAACAAGGATGGTTGGGTGAAACACCCACTTGATGAGCAGCTAAGAGCTAAGGCACAAAACCAGAAACTTAGAACCATTCCAGTACGGATGATCTTTAATGATCCTGAACTGAATTTACGTGCTGAATATACTTTATTTGACCGACAAACTGGTCGGCCAATCTGTACTGGTAATGGTGAAACCTGTCAGCGGCTTGGACAAAACGGAGTTGAACAACATCCATGTCCATCACCTGATTTATGTCCTTTGGCTCAAGGAGGTCAGTGCAAACCATATGGACGTCTTTACGTCAATCTGGATGAGTCTGATGAGTTGGGTACTTTCATCTTTAGAACCACAGGCTTTAACAGTATCCGAACTTTGGCAGCACGACTACGCTATTACCATGCAGCTTCAGGTGACCTACTTTCATGCTTGCCACTGCAATTGACTTTAAGAGGTAAGAGCACAATGCAGAGTTACCGCACGCCAATTTACTACGTGGATTTAACTTTACGTGATGGCACAAACCTGAAAGATGCAATTACTTCTGCCAAGCAGATTGAGGAACAGAGCAAGGCTTCAGGATTTTATCAGGAGGCTTTAGATCATGTTGCTAGACAGGGCTATGGCAACGCTAATTTTGGGGTAGGAGGTGAAGAAGGCTTGGATATTGTTGAAGAGTTTTATACGGATGAAGCGAGTTTAGAGCAACATAAGCAACCTAATGATTTAACTCATGTTCAGGACATTCAGAAAGGATTACAGCAGTCGGTGCAGGCTTTAAATTAAAAGGTATTGCTGATTTTTAAAATAGCCTAAAACGAATTTGGGCTATTTTAAAACATTAAAATAAACTAATAGTATTAGTCATAAGGTTTAGGATGTTTGCATAGAGTGTATCTGTTCTAAAAACTTCAATTGATATCCAACTGTCTTTGGAAAATAGGGTTCGAAGTATGGATCAAAATGATCAGCATCCATTTCGATTACCTGAAGTAATGGATTACCAGCACTTTTTATTTTTTCAGGTACAAATGGAGCTACCGTGTCGCGCGTTGCACCAATGATGAGCATAGGAATTTTTATATCTTTTAATTTTTTCCAAGGTCGATAAAAACTCACTGTTAATAAAGAACGGGCAGTTACACGATTATCGTATTTTTTACCATCGTGAGCTTTTAATGCAGTTTGTAGGGCTTCCCAGGCTTTATCTCTGTCCATAGAGCCAAATTCTCCTGCCTCAGATAGGGTGCGTATATGTATTGGCAATCCTAGTTTTACCAAGTCTACAAAACCCAAACTGATAAATTTCGCTAATGTGGTAATTGGAACAGCCCGAACCGTTGCTAACCCATCTAGCATAGGGACTTGAATAATTGCACCTTGCAAATCAGGATGTTGTGATGCAAGGTCAACAACATGCCCACCACCAAATGAAGTACCCCATAAATAAATGGCGTGTGCATCTACTTGAGCTTGACCTTTGAGATGTGCCAATGCGGCATTGGCGGTTTTAACTCGTTTCCACGGATTAATATCCTGACGAGGCCAGCCACCGCTTAAACCCCAACCAGGATAGTCAAATTCCATCACCGCAAATCCTGCTTTAACAAATTGATTAATGTAAGGGAGTGTTAGAGCTTGTTGAATACTTCCCCATCCACCCAGCATTAGAATTGCAGGATATTGTTTTTTATCTTTTTCCAGTGGGGTATGGAGTGTTGCAGCACATGTTATACCATCCATCAAGAATGTGGATTTTTGGACTGAGTTTTCTATTTTTGATATGTCTGGATAGATACGATTTGACATGCTTTTCTCGCTTATTCCTTGCTGTTAAAAGGGTAATAAATTGGGTTGGTTCACTTTTATTGTTTAAAAGGATTCATGTGATTGCCAAGAAAATATTGCAGTGTCATTGGTAAAGGACGAACACTACTCGCAATCACTTTATTAACTAAACCTGGTACGCACACAGGCTTACCGTTCATTACAGCATCCCAGCCTTCTTTGACGACTTGTTCTGGTTGCTGCCAAAGGATTGTGGGGAGGTTGTTCGCTGCATCACGAGTACCCATGACATCATGGAATTCACTATGTGTGAAACCTGGGCACAGTGCAGTAACATGAATCCCCTGTGGTTTCAGTTCCATATCCAGTGACTGAGAAATATCTAAGATATAATGTTTGATTCCAGTGTAGAGAAGACTCGCACCAGGTGGTGAAAATGCTGCAAGTGAGGAAAGGTTAATAATACGTCCCCAACCATTTTTCTGCATTTGGGGTAAGACTCGATGGCAAAGCTCTGTAACACTCGTGATCATCAATTGGATTTCTGCTGCTAGTTTTGGCCATGGTGTTTCTGCAAATGCAGTTTTGCCCGACAGTCCTGCATTATTAATTAGAATATCGATTGTGATTCCTAAATTTTCTGCATAAGACATAATTGCAGCAGGTACGGATGGGTCATTCAAATCAGCAGCAAAAATATGGCAATTGATATTGTATTTTTTAACTAATTCCGCAGCTAATTCTTTTAATCGCTCTTCACGACGAGCGACTAGCAATAAAGAACATTTTTCTTTAGCTAAATGGTGTGCAAACGCTTTACCAATTCCAGCAGAAGCACCTGTAATAAGCGCGGTATGATTTTTCATCGTCATTTTATTTACCTATATGAAATTTAAAATAATTTTGGAATTTCTCTTGAACTGATCTGGAAACCTTCCCGTTTACGACCAATATCACCTCTATAAGGTGTATGAGGACCTTTTAACAAAAACGGATAAGGGATATGACGCTGATGATGCGTAAAGCCATATGTACCAATGCCGAGATATAGATTGGGTGATACTCTCCTAATCTCATCGACCATATTGATGCTGCCACAAGTCGAGTGAAATTGACGATAAACAAGTTGGTAGGCAGGTTGGTTATCAAAGCGGGAGGGAGCGATCATGGTTATCATTGGGTAGCACTGCACAACTCGATGCCCTTTTAGAAAGGTGTTATAGCCTCGACCTGTAGTTATATCTACAGGTCGAAATGCTTTACTCAGCCATCGACGAAAAGGGTTGTTTAAAGTGATTTTCCCCATTTTATCTGCTAGCCAATTCGGTTGAGCTAAGAGATATGCAGCGTATTCACCATTCATCTCTTTAATACTTGGTGAATTAAGTGTACGAAACAAATCAAGTAGTTCTGTCACTGAAAGTTGTAGCAAATCTTCTTCTGTAAAATTTTTCTGCATATTGCTCCCTCGCTATTTTCTTGAATGTTATTCAAGATTGGATTTAATTTAATCATTTCTTGAACGGTATTCAAGATTGTGTAAAATAAAACCGATAAATGGTTTTCTGAGCTATAAATTATTATGCAGGGAAACAGGAGATATTGATGGCTCGTAATAAACGTCTACAAGACCGTGAAGAGAAACAACAAGAAATTATCAGTGCCGCACGCACTTTATTCGTAGATGAGGGTTATGATGCGACTTCTATGAGTCGGATTGCGAAAATTGCAGGAGTTGCACCAAACACAATTTATTGGTATTTCAAGGATAAGGATGAATTATTGGTTAACATTCTAAACACTGAACTTACAGATCGATTTTCTGCTTATATTGAACTTCAAACAAAGGATATTGTTGAGCGCCTATTGTGGGTAATTGATCAGTTTAGATTGGTAAAACAGCTAGTGAATACGGTGCATGCACGATTACATTTATCTCCAGAGATTAATATCTGGCATGAACGTTTTCATATACTTGTTGAAAACTTATTACGGCAAGAGTTGCAACAATCTGGTGTTGAAGAGCAAAGAATTGAAGCGAAAGTCAAAGTTGCGATTTTTACGGTGGAAGGATTGTTGGCACATGAACTTTCTGATCAGGAAAAGCAAAGAATCTGTTATGAACTATTTCAAAGCTAAAAGTTGAAAAGGGAAATGTAAGCAAAAAAGTACGACTCAAAGTTACCGTACCCCGATTTATTACGTGGACTTAATCCTACGGGATGGCACTAACCTAAAAGAAGCCATTATTTCACCCAAACAGATTGATGAAACAAGCAAAGCAGCAGGTTTTTATCAGGAGGCTTTAGATCATGTGGCAAGGCAAGGTTATGGCAACGCTAATTTTGAGATAGGAGGTGAAGAAGGCTTGGATATTATTGAAGAGTTTTATATGGATGAAGCGAATTCTGAGCCGCATCAACAACCTAATGATTTAACTCATGTTCAGAACATTCAGAAAGGATTACAGCAGTCGGTTCAATCGGTGAATTGATCGGATGAAAGCAGAATGTTTTTTCTTACGGCGAGCTCTATTATTTGAGTGAATTTCCGCTCGCATTAGATGATTAGGAGAAGACATCATGAATGCGTTTGTTGGTCATACTTTTCAGATGAATCAAATATTGAATCTAAAAGATATCATGCTAATTACAAGATTAGGTCGAGCAACAATTTATAATATGCTTGATCCTAAAAATGTTAGTTACGATCCCACATTTCCTAAACAAATTAAACTCTCTTCCATCTTTGGGCATATCAAAATCTTTATATTCTTTAGTGATTTTTTATAAGATTTGCTAAACAAGACACTAGACCAAATGTCAAAGCACTTAGTCCCAGAATCTGAAAGAAAGTTGATAGGCTAACGTTAAAATGTAATACAGCAATACTTCCAATAAAGGCGGCAATAATCATTCTGATGGTGCCAGCGATAAGAGGGCCTAAAAGTCGCTTCGAGCCTTGACCTGCAAAGTACAGTGCCATCCCAATCCCTATTGCGCCATAAAAAGGTGCCACATGCTGTAAGTAGGTTATTCCAATTTGTATGACTGCTTGATCACTACTAAAAAGTCCGAGCCATAGAGAGGGAAAAATGCTAAAGAAAAGACCTATTGAACCCGTGATTAGAAAACTAATAAAAACTCCAACCCATGTTATATGTTGTGCTCTTTGAAATTGTCCAGCGCCATAATTAATCCCTACCATGGTCATAATGGCTGAGCCGATACCAAACATAAGTGGGATCTGTATATAGTCCAAGCGAGAAGCAATACCGTACCCAGCAATTGCATCAGATCCAAATTGACCAACTAAAGTGGTGATGATGATTACAGTTAAATTAACTTGAATGACACCAATTGCAGATAGTGAACCAATACCAAGAATCTCTTTGAAAAAATGTAGATTAAGGGAGCTGGTAGATAATTTGATGATGCTATGCGCTGCACGCATATGTCTAATGAGATATATGATAGCGAAAACATAGTAACTTAAGACCGCTAGTCCAGCGCCAGCGACGCCAAATGAAGGAATGAATCCCCAACCAAAAATTAAAAGAGGAGAGATTGGTAAAAGCAGGACACCACCTAGAAGTGTTACACGAGCTGGGGTTTTTGTATCACCCGCACCACGTAATGAGGCGGAGAGGAGTGCTACAGCCCATATGAGAGGTGAACCTAGAAAAATAATATTGGAATATTTTAAAGCGGCATCTAAAGCTAAGCCCGTAACACCCATTAAGTGGTAGATCGTAGGGGCAGCGATGAGCATAACAATACTAAAAATTCCTCCCAAAAGACCAGCAAGAATGACGCCATGCCAGACGAGGGATTGCATATCTTCTAATCGACCTGCTCCAGAAGCTCGCGCAACTGCTGAAGAGAGTCCTCCGCCAAATCCACCATTTGCTAACATTTGCATAAGCATAAGAATTGGAAAAACAACGGCGACACCTGCCATTACAGGGGTTCCTAATGAGCTTACAAAATAAGTTTCTAGCAATCCAATCAATGTCTGTATGAAAAGAACAGTGATCGTGGGTAACGCTAGTTTCAACATTGTTTGAGTAATTGGCCCATTTAAAATCGCTTGATTTAAATCTTGTGTTTTTAATGTCTGGTGTATTGATTGTTCCTGCATAGTCTAAGTTCGCTCTAGAAGTGTTTGGTCAAGGATATTTCTATCTCTGTAACAGGATCGATTTTAAAAATCTTGAGATTGCCAACCACCACCTAGTGATTTATAAACTGCTACAGCTGCAAGGGCTGAATCAGTTTGTGCTTGAAGTTTTCTATCTGAAAATTGCAAAGCCTTAGCTAAGACTGGTAAGACAACGAGAGTTTGAGACAACATATTTACCAAGTGGTTTGAGTAATTGTTAGTTGTGACTATTTTTCCATATAGTCACAAATTGTCAATAATAAATAGGTAGATTTAAGCTGTCATTTTAAAAAAATGGCTAAATAAAAAATAAAAATCTGGATTTTTAATTAGAAATTTATTGAGAAATAAGAAAGCAAAAAAGTATTACATAAAATAATACGAAAATTATGTAATTTTTTGATTTTAAAGTACAAAAATATTTTATGAAGCACTCAAAGAAATTTGTATAGGGGGCAAACTTTATTTATATCCATTACTTTTACAGTAGAGACTTAAGCATCCACACTGATGTACTAATATTACTCTCTAATCTTGTGTTAAGAAGTTTGTCGCCTTAATGGGGTGTGATTATTATTTAATTTGGTTACATTTCTTTCGTTTCTTGAAAATTTACAAGGCGGGGATTTAATTATGCTTATGTCACCTTATTTCATTTACTGTAATATATTTAATGTTGATAAATTTAATAGACTGAGACCTGTGGGTTACAGAACTCAGTCTTTACAAGCCATTAAATCAAGCCAACTAACTTTGGGGTTTAGACCATTTAAATATTTTTTTCAATATTAATAATTAGAACTTGTAGCCCATTTTTAAACCATATGCGATAGCGTAGTTATCTTTAAACTCTGCAACATAGTTTGTTGTATCGAATTGGGCGCTAGTCTGTAATTTAGCATCACCTAACCAGAAATATTTTACCCCGCCAGAAATGAATGTTTGTGGTGTTGGGCTGAATTGAGCGCCTAAACCAAGATTCCAATAACCTTCTGTTGGTCCGAGTGCTGTCACAGGATTACCTGCACCAGAATCCCAACCTACTGAAATGTTCCCCATCCATTGATCATTTAATTTACGCCCCAAACCTACATTTGCGGACCATTGGTCATCACTATAGGCAGTTAGATCAAAGCCATTTGGTTTGCCAACGGACGGTCCTGCGATTTCTGAAGCTAAACCGAACGCATAAGGACGGATTGTAAAATCTTTCCAATTTACCCAGCGCATATTTGCAAATGCAATTGTATTTGCCATGATACCTGTTTGAAAATCTAGATTAACAGATTGGGGTGTAGTAATTTTTGTTTGCTCTAGCCCATTATTCATATTAATAAAAGTGCCAATATTTTGCCCTAATGTTGCAATGGAGCTTTCATTAATTGTCATTTTGTGATCAATTTCAGAGCGGTAAGTAACAGATGCTTTTAATGCTATTTCTGGAATTTGATATGCAACGCCAGCCAGCCAACCGACGCCGCCAGTTTCTTTAATGTTGAGATTATATCCGCCAAAGCTGTTATTCCCACCGAAGGCTAAGCCACGAAATTTAGCATCGCCTTCAATTGTTTGGTAAACGGGACCTGCATAAAAATTAAAATTTTCAGTAGGTTGGTAGCCAAGCAACATTGAAATACTTTGTGTCTTTACTTCAACCTCAAGTGACTCTGTACCATTATGAAATAGTCCTAAGCCACCAGCCGCGATCGATGCAGTATCGGAAAGTGCGTACGTAACATCGGCACCAAATGGTCTGTCGTAAATTAAGCCAAAAGAGAAGTAGTCTGTTACTTGTAATTTTAGCGCAGCGCTAGGGAAGTAATAATCATCACCCATGTCACTAATATTTGTATTTTGTAAACCAATAGCGCTTGGTGGTGTAGCATTTGGTGAATATCCATTACGTACTTTACCAGTAACGTTTGGATCTAATATCGAAATACCTGCTTCAAAGTAATTACCTGATTGCAAGAATGCAGAGATAGACTGACCTGAACGATCTAGAGATGCAGCAAATGCCCCCGTCAGTGGTAAAGTTACTAAAATAATTGCTGTAGTTAATGTTTTTAATTTCATTTTACGTCTTTCCTTGAGGTGAAAATGTTTATGAGACATTTTGTGTTTATGTTTCCTAGAGAATTCGATTAACCGAAAATATTACTGTTGTAGGTATGAAGCTCATCCATTATTTAAGTTTCAACTCTGGTCATCATTTAGTATGAGCACTAGCAATCAATAAGATGTGCAAACTCTAGCTAACTCTTGTTTAGGGCTATGAGTTAGCTAGCGAGTATTAGGTTGCAAAAAAATGGAATAAATAGTTAGCCTGTTGTGACTAAACCCCCATCACGGCAGCCATGATAGATTGATGTAACCAACGTGGAGTTGCCCAAGTCAGGATGGTAATTGCTTTATTGCCAAACCCTGGTACCACACTCATACGGCCTGCTTGAAGTGCTCGGATTCCCGCTTGAACCACAGGCTTGGGCTGCATCATGACCATTTTTAAGGCTGGCGTTAGCTTTTGTTTAGCTCCTGCCACAAATCCCGTATCTGATAGGCCTGGGCATAATGCTGTAACGACGACGCCATCCTTTTTTAATTCTCTATGGAGTGCATCGGAAAACCTTAGTACATATGCTTTAGCGGCGGAGTACACGGCAAAATTCTTAACGCCTTGATAAGAAAGCATACTGGCGACCATCAATATGCTTCCTTTTTTTTTGGCGCGCATGTCTTCGCCGAACAGGCGTGTCATTGCGGTCAAGCTACAGATGTCCAGATCGATCATTGCTAATGAATGATCAAGAGCCTCATCCAAGAATGGACCTTGCAATCCATGGCCTGCGTTGTTAATCAAAACGTCAACCACAATATCTCTTTCGCGTAGACGCTGATGTAACGCAGTAACTGCAGGAATAGAGGAAAGATCCACTTGTTCCACAATGACCTCAATATTGAAGTTCTGGCGTAACTCAGTAGCAAGGTTTTCAAGCTTATTTAGGGTGCGTGCTACTAGGATTAGTGATCTGCCTTGCTCAGCGTACTGCTTAGCGAACTCGACACCAAAACCGCTTGATGCACCAGTCACAAGGACCCAAGATTTACTTTTATCTGTCATCTCACTTACTCCGGTTTGCTATAACAATTTGAATTACTTTGCATTACTCTTCCTCATTTTGTGCTTTCAATCTGGATGACTAAATTTTAAAAATTCTGAGGTTGCCAACCACCACCTAGTGATTTATAAACTGCTACAGCTGCAAGGGCTGAATCAGTTTGTGCTTGAAGTTTTCTATCTGAAAATTGCAAAGCATTTGAATCTGCTTGTAATACTTCTATTCTGCTGTTAATCCCTTTTTGATAGGCAATTAAAGCGATTTTTTGTGCATGCTTTAATGCATTTTCTCCATCTTGGAGAGCCATTAACTGTTCTTGTCGTTTAGACAAAGTTGATAATGAGTTTTCTACATCTTCCGCTGCATGTAAGACGGCTAATTGGTAGGCTGCGAGCTTTTCGGCTTCTTGGCCCTTGGCTAAGTGAATTTCTGCATTAATTCGACCAAAATCAAATAAGCGCCAACGTAAGCCTAATAAGCCAGCTGCCTGATTGGCACCACTTGAAAATAAGTTTCCACTTGCTGTGGTTGCACTACCTATCAAACCGCCTAAAGAGACCTTTGGATAAAATTCTGCAATCGCACTGCCAATGCGTGCATTTGATGCTGCCAGTTGTCTTTCAGCCATGATGAGATCTGGTCGTCTACGTAAAAGATCACGAGGTGTTCCAGTTTCTGTAATCTGTGGAATAACGGGAATTGGTTTTACTTCTGCTAGTTCTGCTCGGTGAGTTCCCGGTACGGTTCCAAGCATAACGTCGAGGGCATTCATGGCAATGTCTAGATTCATCCCAAGAACAGGAATAACAGCTTGAACTTGAGCGACATTCGCTTTAGTTTGTTTGACTTGAAATTCGGAAGCTAATCCTTTGCTGTATAAAAGATTAATGGTTGAAAGAAGTTGCTGTTGGGTTTTTAACTGTTGATGGGCAATATCTAGTCGAGATTGTAAGCCACGAATATTAATATAGATATTTGCAGTTTGAGCTGCGACCATTAAACGGACGGCTGAGGCTCCTGCATTTGTAGACTGATAATTTGCAAGTGCAGCTTCACGATCTCTGCGAAGGCCTCCAAAAATATCTAATTCCCAAGTGGCACTTAGGTTTGCCTCATAAGAACGACCATGTCGGTCAAAATCTGGCATTGAATTTAAAACTTGCCCCAAAGGTGTTTCAACAGATTGGTAAACTTTAGCTGCTTGTGCACCAACAGTCCCTATTGGTTGTAAAGAGGCATTCGCTGCCGATAATCCAGCCTGAGCTTGAGTCACTCGAGTATATGCTTGGGTCAGATCAAGATTTTGTTTTAAGGCTAATGTGACATATCGAGTCAGTTGCGGATCATTAAAACTTTGCCACCATACGGCAATATCAGCTTTGCTATTGTCATTTGATGACTGTAAGGGGGCACCAAGGTATTGCTCGGGTAGAGATATATGAGGGCGTTTATAATTAGGACCTACGGTACACGCAGTAAGAGTACTTACGATGATAGGTAGGAGAACGATAGATCTAGATAACATATTTCCCCCGAGGCGAGATTTTGAACAATAGTTTGATTGTGACTATAATACAATTTGGTCACTAGTTGTCAATATCATTTCGCAAGAGTTAAACTGCCACTTCCAGATAAAGGTTTAAATTGAAAATATGAGTAAAGAAAAGAGTAGTTATCCTGTTTCAAAGCGAGGACCAGAAGATCATGATGTAAGAGATCAAATTCTGACTGCCGCTACAGAGCATTTCAGCCGATATGGGTATGAGAAAACTACAGTTTCTGATCTTGCAAAATCTATAGGTTTCTCTAAAGCTTATATTTATAAATTTTTTGAATCTAAACAGGCAATTGGTGAAATGATATGTGCCAATTGTTTGCGTGAAATTGAAGATGAAGTTAGTACAGCTATTAATGAAACTGAATATCCAGCTGAAAAATTAAGAGTGTTATTTAAAGTAATTGTTGAAGCAAGCCTTCGTTTATTTTCTCAAGACCGCAAGCTCTATGAAATTGCCGTTTCTGCTGCTTCTGAGAAATGGGATGCTACCATAGCTTATGAGAACCGAACAAAGCAGTTACTCCAGAATATTATTCAAGAGGGGCGCCAATCAGGTGATTTTGAAAGAAAAACGCCAATTGATGAAGCAGTTAAGGCTATTTATTTAGTGATGAGGCCTTATCTGCACCCACTACTTTTACAACATAGTATTTCATATAACACCGATGCTCCAGTCTTGCTTTCTAGTCTTGTACTAAGAAGTTTATCGCCATAATAGATTTGTGACTATTGACTAAATTAGTCACTTGATTAAAAATGAGTCTCCTGATTAATTTGTTAAGGGGGGCTCAAATATGCTTTATCGTCGCCTTATTCCGTTCACAACAATATGTATATTTCCTTTTTTCTTGCTCGGTTGTGCTGAAGATACGCAATCTGACCCCCGTACTTCGGCACCGTTAGTACGAATCACGACTGTACAAGATGAAATCACTTCCGATTCAAGAGCATTTACAGGCACGATAGGGGCACGCGTAGAAAGTGATCTAGGTTTCCGTGTCTCTGGCAAAGTCATCAAGCGATTTGTTGAAGCAGGCCAGACAGTAAAGCGCGGTCAGTTACTGATGCGTATTGATCCGGTCGATTTAGAACTTGCTGCCAAAGCCCAGCAGGAAGCTGTAGATGCAGCTAGAGCGCGTGCAGAACAAGCAGAGAAAGATGAAGCTCGATATCGTGATTTGAGAGGAAGTGGAGCTATCTCTGCTTCAGCTTATGATCAAATTAAAGCCGCGGCAGATACAGCAAGAGCACAGCTAAATTCTGCCCAAGCCCAAGCAAAGGTTGCAATAAACGCAAGTCATTATGCCGATTTAATTGCGGATGGTGATGGTACGATTATGGAAACACTGGTTGAACCCGGTCAGATTGTCAGTGCGGGTCAAACAGTCATTCGCTTAGCTCATTCTGGTCAAAGAGAAGCAATCATTCAGCTTCCAGAGACATTACGTCCTGCAATAGGGGCTATGGGTCAGGCTACACTCTTTGGTAAAGAAAATATAAGTGTCCCAGCTAAACTTAGACAGTTATCAAATACAGCAGATCAACTCACTCGTACTTTTGAAGCCCGTTTCGTTTTAGACGGCGATTTAGCAAATGCTCCTTTAGGTTCAACGGTTACTGTTCGTATTGCCAATCAAAATCAGAGTTCACAACATTTTTTTAAAGTGCCAGTCGGATCCTTACTTGATAAGGGCAAGGGAGCTGGAGTCTGGGTAATTAATGGAAAAACTCAGAAAGTAACATGGCGTCCTGTTGTGGTTAAACAGCTTGATGATGAATATGCCTATGTCACTGGCAATATTCAAAATGGAGATCGAATTGTGGCTTTAGGAGCGCATTTGCTACGCGAAGGTGAATTGGTACGTGTTGCATCACAAGCGAGTCATCCTTCAGTTGGAAATGAAGGGGACCGCTCATGAGTGAGAAAGGATTTAACTTATCGGCCCTTGCTGTGCGTGAACGCGGTATTACGCTATTTCTGATTTTTTTGATTTCAATTGCAGGCATCGTTGCTTTTTTTAAATTAGGTCGAGCCGAAGATCCAGCTTTTACAGTGAAGGTGATGACCATTGTGACTGCATGGCCAGGGGCAACTGCTCAAGAGATGCAAGATCAAGTTGCTGAAAAAATCGAAAAACGGATGCAGGAGTTGCGTTGGTACGATCGAACAGAAACCTATACCAGACCCGGCTTAGCTTTTACGACACTGACTTTGCTTGATAGTACGCCACCATCACAGGTTCAGGAAGAATTTTATCAAGCAAGGAAGAAAGTAAATGATGAGATGGGTAACTTGCCTGCTGGGGTTATTGGCCCACTTGTTAATGATGAATATGCAGATGTAACTTTTGCTTTATATTCATTGAAGGCAAAAAATGAAGCGCAAAGATTATTAGTCCGTGATGCAGAAACAATTAGGCAGCAACTACTTCATGTACCGGGTGTAAAGAAAGTCAATATTATTGGTGAGCAATCTGAGCGTATCTATATTGAATTTTCACATGAGCGCTTGGCTACACTTGGCGTAAATCCACAAGATGTATTTGCTGCACTGAATAATCAGAATGTGCTTACTCCTGCTGGTTCCATTGAAACCAAGGGTCCTCAAGTTTTTGTCAGATTAGATGGTGCTTTTGACAAGCTACAAAAAATTCGTGATACCCCGATAACGGCTCAAGGTCGCACTTTGAAATTGTCAGATATTGCGACTGTTAAACGTGGCACTGAAGATCCTGCAACATTCATGATTCGTAATGGTGGTGAACCGACCTTACTGTTAGGAGTGGTGATGCGCGAAGGTTGGAATGGCTTAGATCTTGGTAAATCATTAGAGAAAGAAGTCAGTTCCATCAACGAAGATTTACCTCTAGGCATTAGTTTAAACAAAGTGACTGACCAAGCGGTCAATATTAGCTCATCGGTAGATGAGTTCATGATTAAATTCTTTGCAGCATTGCTTGTGGTTATGTTTGTAAGCTTTATTAGCATGGGATGGCGCGTTGGTGTCGTAGTTGCTATGGCTGTACCACTCACATTAGCCATTGTTTTTGTGGTGATGCTGGCAACGGGTAAGAACTTTGACCGAATTACACTGGGTTCTCTTATTCTTGCTTTAGGGCTTTTGGTGGATGATGCCATTATTGCGATTGAAATGATGGTCGTGAAAATGGAAGAAGGCTTTAGTCGTGTTGCAGCCTCGGCCTATGCATGGAGCCATACGGCAGCGCCGATGCTTTCAGGAACATTAGTCACCGCTGTTGGGTTTATGCCAAACGGATTCGCTCGATCCTCAGCGGGGGAATATACCAGCAATATGTTCTGGATTGTGGGTATTGCACTTATTGCTTCATGGATTGTGGCTGTAGTTTTTACGCCTTACTTAGGTGTGAAAATGTTACCTAATTTTAAAAAAGTTGAAGGTGGCCATGCAGCAATTTATGACACACCGCGATATAACCGCTTTCGTCAAATTCTTGAACGTGTAATTGCACGTAAATGGCTTGTTGCAGGTAGTGTAATTGGGCTATTTGTTTTAGCCGTAGGCGGAATGGCATTGGTGAAAAAACAATTTTTCCCAATCTCTGACCGACCTGAAGTGCTTGTTGAAGTACAGATGCCTTATGGAACATCGATTACGCAAACAAGTGCTGCGACAGCCAAAGTTGAGGCTTGGTTATCTAAGCAACATGAAGCAAAGATTGTGACATCGTATATTGGTCAAGGTGCACCTCGTTTCTATTTTTCGATGGGGCCTGAGTTACCAGATCCATCCTTTGCCAAGATTGTGATACGAACCGACAATCAGGAAGAACGTGAAGCCTTAAAACACCGCTTAAGACAAGCCATTTCAAATGGACTTGCAACTGAGGCGCAGCTACGTGTAACCCAACTTGTGTTTGGACCCTATTCGCCATATCCAGTGGCTTACCGAGTTTCAGGCCCTGATCCAGAAAAATTACGTGTGATTGCAGCTCAGGTTCAGCAAGTTATGAATGCCAGCCCAATGATGAGAACAGTGAATACTGATTGGGGAACTCGAGTGCCAGCTCTGCATTTCACATTGGAACAAGACCGTCTACAAGCAGTTGGTCTTACATCAAGCTCAGTCGCACAGCAATTACAGTTCTTACTCACTGGTATTCCGATTACATCTGTACGTGAAGATATTCGTACCGTACAAGTTGTTGCTCGTTCAGCAGGTGATATCAGACTAGACCCCGCAAAAATTGGTGATTTCACACTGACTGGAGCAAATGGACAGCGTATTCCTTTAGCACAAATTGGCAAAATTGAAGTACATATGGAAGAACCTGTCATACGCCGTCGAGATCGAGTTCCTACAATAACTGTTCGTGGAGATATTGCCGAAAGTTTGCAACCTCCAGACGTATCTACAGCAATTACCAAACAGCTTCAACCAGTCATTAAAGATTTGCCAAAGGGTTATCAGATTATAGAGGCAGGTTCCATTGAAGAGTCTGGTAAAGCCACTAAAGCGATGCTTCCTATTTTCCCAATCATGTTGGCAATGACGCTGCTCATTATCATTCTTCAGGTGAGATCTATCGCTGCAATGATTATGGTGTTTTTAACCAGCCCGTTGGGATTAATAGGTGTGGTACCAACGCTTCTTTTATTTCAGCAGCCCTTTGGTATTAATGCATTAGTCGGGTTGATTGCATTGTCTGGAATCTTGATGCGTAACACGCTCATTTTAATTGGACAAATTCAGCAAAACAAAGAAGCCGGGCTTGATCCATTGAATGCAGTGGTTGAGGCCACAGTACAACGTGCCAGACCTGTAATTTTGACAGCTTTAGCGGCTATTTTAGCTTTCATTCCTCTGACTCACTCTGTGTTTTGGGGAACGCTTGCTTACACACTCATTGGCGGAACGCTTGCAGGAACCATTTTAACTTTGGTTTTCCTGCCAGCCATGTATTCGATCTGGTTCAAGATTGGGGCTAAACCAGCGGTTTAATGATCAGATTTTTAAATTTAAAAAGTTATTCGGAGTTCATATGTCAAACTCAAAAGTGGTTGTGATTACAGGTGTTTCATCCGGTATTGGGCAAGTTACGGCAGAAAAATTTGCTAAACTCGGCCATAAAGTTTTCGGTACAGTCAGAAATAAAGTCAAAGCTCAACCCATAGAAGGTGTAGAGCTTGTTGAGATGGATGTGTCAGATGAAGACTCTGTCCAACGAGCTATTCACTTTATTATTGAGCAAGCTGGGCATATTGATATTTTGGTTAATAATGCTGGAGCAAGTTTAATTGGTGCAGTAGAAGAGACCTTTGTAAAAGAAGCAGAAGCCTTATTCAACACAAATGTATTTAGTATTCTTCGTACTACACAAGCAGTATTACCTTATATGCGAATCCAGCATTACGGAAGAATCATAAATATTAGTTCAGTATTGGGTTTTCTTCCTTCACCATATATGGGGCTATATTCAGCATCCAAACATGCGGTTGAGGGATTATCTGAATCTTTAGATCATGAGCTTCGCCAATTTGGTATTCGTGTATCCATTGTTCAGCCTTCTTTTACGAAAACCAATTTAGATAAAAATGCTCCTACAGTAAGTTCAAAAATTCCTGAATATGACAATGAGCGTAACTTAGCCACACAGGCCGTATTAAATCAGATTGATCATGCACCTCAGCCCGATGGCGCTGCTGATACCATTGTTAAAGCAGCACTCAATGATTGGCAAATGCGCCGTACACCATCTGGGCAAGCATCTTTGTTGAGTAAGTTACGTCGATTTATGCCGAGTGGCCCGGTTGATAAAAGTATTAGAAAGACTTTTGGGTTGAAGTAATCTTTGAGTTATCTGAAAGGATCTAAATAATTTTTTTATTTAGATCCTTTTATAAAATAACCTGACCTAATTATTAAAAAAATAGTGAAAAAATTGGCGAAGTAAGTCTAAAAC
>NZ_LRPD01000057.1:0-534 GCF_001605865.1 Acinetobacter sp. NRRL B-65365
GTAATGCTGTCGAACTTCGCATCTTTCAACAATTCAATCTTGATACCATCTTCTGTGGTACGTGTGATCACGTTCTCACCGCTGGTCTTGTCTTCTGCTGTTGCAGCATCAGCTCCACCGATGATGTTTAACTTGTCACCCAACTTACGGTGTACATCTTTACCCGCATTGCCAGCAAAGTTGAGACCTTTATTGGTCAGGTCATTCACACCATTAGTCACTTTGTCATCAACTGACTTGATCGCATCATTGATGTTGTTTTTGCCTGTACCACCAATGTTGTTGATTGTAATGCTACCGTCTGGATTAACCGTTGTATTACCACCGATGCTGTTCTTGATGCTGTCAGAGATATTCTTCACCTGACCGCCATTCACTGCATCTTTAGATCCATTGGCAATTGAACCATCAGCAACATTAGTAATAACCTTGTTACCCGCGTTGATGCCATCTTTAGTGATGCTTGGGCCATCTTTAATAGTTAAGCCATTGTTGTTTAATACGCTGTCGCCAGTCGTAACGCTGTCGAACTTC
>NZ_LRPD01000058.1:0-4219 GCF_001605865.1 Acinetobacter sp. NRRL B-65365
TCGTAAAATCTCTATAAAGAAAGACCATAAGCACATGTTTTAAAATAAAAATATACAATAAAAAATTAATTAGTATTACTTAACCACAATAAATTTAAATTTTGTATTGCAAAATTTTATTCCGTAAAAATACAATTTATAGTATTGTGGTTAGATTGCTTAATCATCCAAGGACGATTCATGGAAAGCCCGAAATACACAGGTCTTGAGTTTTTAACCGCTTTAAAAAATGGTGAAGTTTCTCCATCACCTATGGCTCACACCATACCGATGGAACTCGTTGAAGTTTCAGAAGGTAAAGCAACTTATAAAGTTACCCCTCGCAAAGAACATAGAAATATACAAGGCGGTGTACACGGCGGCTTTTGCGCCACAGCTTTAGATACAGCAACAGGCAGCGCAGCTCATACCTTACTCGAACATGGGGTTGGCTATGGAACCATTGATTTAAATGTAAAAATGATCCGCCCCATGCAGGTGGATACGTCTTATTATGCAACAGCCGAATTGATTAATGCGGGCCGTAATATTATTAGTACCGAAGGTAAAATCGTAGATGAGAACGGCAAAGTGTATGCTTTTGCCTCGGCAACATTAATGATTATTCGCAAATAATATATTGAAGCTCCTGTTTATGGAGCTTTTTCTTGCTTTGTGATCTTACCCATTTCATAAAAATCTAAGCGATCAATCATAAAACTTAATATTGCCATCGCTAAACCCAAAGCGGCACACGCTTCCCATCCCCAATGTTTCCATGCATATACCGCAATAAAAGAACCCAAGGCGGCTCCACCAAAATATAAGGTCATATAAATTGAATTAATACGAGAACGAGCCTCGGCCGAAATTCGATAGACCAGATTTTGGTTAAGTACATGAAATGCCGACAAACCGAAATACGCCATAACAACCCCTACAGCGTAGGCAACCAGAGACTGCTGTGCAAAAAATAGTGGTATCCATGCACTTATTAATAGGCCCATGCAAATCACTGCAATTTTATTCTCAAGCCCTGCCGCAATTTTCTTACCTGCCCAAGGGGTCGCAAATACGCCAGCCAGTCCAACAATCCCAAATAAACCGATCTGGAAATCGTTAAAGTGATAAGGCGTATTCGCTAAAATAAAAGTCATGGTAGTAAAAATCAGAGCCAAAATACCAAAGCCAATCCCTCCGGCAAAACCACGGCGTAGTAAATGAGGCTGATGAGCTGCTAATGAAAATAATGAACCATAAATCTGTAGAATATTGAGTTGGTGAGACTTACGTGCAACTGGCAACTTCATCCACATCACCCATGCAAACACCAAAATGACGATTCCGCTAATTAAATAAACCGCATGCCAAGACCAAACTGTAGAAAGTAAGCCTGCAATAGAACGTGCCAATAATATTCCCAAAAACAAACCACTCATTAGAGTGCCTACAACTTGAGGACTTTTTTTCGGGCTAGCTAATCCTGCGGCGAAAGGAACTAAAACTTGAGTTGCAATAGAAAAGAATGTTGCTAAGAAGGTAAAGCCATATAAAACTGGCAAGGTTTGACTCAAGGATAGCCCTACTTGGGCAAGGCCTGTACAACACATAAGCAAGCAAATATAACTCCGCTTTTCAAAAAAGTCGCCTAAGGGAACCAATATAAAAAGGCCAACTGCATATGACAGTTGGCTAATTACAATGGTTAAAGCAACTTGATCAGCATTGACTTTTAATGCTTCTGCAATTGAATAGATTAAAGGCTGGTTATAATAGTTTGAACCCGCACAAATTCCACATGTCATCGCCATGATAAAAATAAAGCTTTTTGACAATATCGCGTCTGTATCGAGCCGAGCTATTTTATCCATGTTCCTTTGCCTTATTTTTAAAACTTATACATCGACACAAAGTTAAGGCGTGACACATCCGCCGTTCTGCCATCAAATACCTCACGTTTTCCTTGATGATATTCCATACCAATATCGATTTGCTCGGCAGGTGAATAGAAGACATTGACAGCGTAATCGGTTAAGCGTTTGTTAGCATCCTGATTCAGTTTGGCATATTCCGTGTTGTCATCATATTCAAATAGCGAAGCTGATACATTGGCACGCCATTGATCATTGAATTTATACGAATAACCAAGATTAAAACTGTTTAGCTTATTCATCATTAAATCGGTTTTATCCTGATCTAAAGAGAAATCCCCCGCTGCATTCAATGCGGTAGCATTCGCCAATCCACTTTGGGTGGTATAAGGCATGAACTTTTGATCACCCACAATATATTGATAGTTAGCCTGAACAGATTGCTGCGGATCAAGTTGATATTTAAGTCCCGCACCGGCACCCCAACTCACTTTTTTAACCGTGTCTTTTGCCACATCTACAGATTTCTCGTTCACAAAGCCTTGGGCCAATGCCATTAACGGTCCTTGCTTAAATGTATATCGACCCGTCAATGTTGGAAAAGCGGAAACACGTGACCCCGTATATTCAAATGCCACTTTCAAATCATGATTCTGATCAATTTTCCAGTCATAACGCACCTGAGGTGTGCGTGTATACGATGTACCAATAAACTGGGTGTAATCGACCGATTCCGTTCGAGTTTCCATATTAGACATCAATGACCAAGTTTGACCAAAGGTCCAGTCTTTATAGGTAAAATAAGCATGCCGAATACGAAACTTCCCATCACCAGTTCCCATGTTAGAGCTATCAAAGAAATCGGCTTCAATATTTCCCGTCACATCTTTATTTGGGCTATTAAAATAAACGCCTAATCGGCTTGCATTAATCATGGCATCCGAACGGGAATGGTTTGAGCGTTGCGCGCTTTCAAATGGAGTTCGATAGATACTATTTGTGGTTCTACCGCCTGAATCTGGAGAAGACTTAAAATCAACTGCTGCATCTAGTCGGGCAATACCGTAAACCTTCACGTTATCCGTCCAAGTGACCCACGAAGGAGCAACAGGCTTCTCTGTTACAGTCGCTTTGGTTTTTTCAATGTTCTCTTCGATCTTTACCTGTTTGACCTGTAAATTATTTTGAGTTTGTTTCTGAGCAGCAAGTTCTGCTTTTAATTTTTGCAACTCGGTTTCTAGCAAATTGATTCTTTGTTCTGTGGTATCTGAAGAATTTGCAAAAATAGTCCCTGAAGCCGCAGCGCAAGCTGCAGCTAAAATTAATTTTTTCATCTTTTAATCCTTAAAGAAGCGTTTTTCCGTGTGTATTTAGGCTACACGTGCATCGATTAGTTCACAGTCAGTGACCGCTTGTAATTCATCAAAACTAAGACCTTCCACCATTTCTGTGACATAAGCTTTTTGGTCTTTAAGTTCAATAATGCATAAATCGGTATAAATACGATTGACACACTGCTCGCCTGTCATTGGGTATGTGAGTTCTTTTACAATTTTGGACTCACCTTTTTTAGTGACATGTTCCATATAGACATAAATCGTTTTCGCGCCGACTGCCAAATCCATAGCACCGCCGACTGCGGGTACATCATCTGCTTTACCAGTATGCCAATTTGCCAAGTCCCCATTTACCGCAACTTGGAATGCACCAATTACACAAATGTCCAGATGACCGCCACGCATAATGTCAAACGAGTCACCATGATGCATAAAACAACCACCATCTAATAAAGTGACAAGTTCTTTTCCAGCATTAACTAAATCTTGGTCTTCTTCACCAGGTTGCGGAGGTGGACCAAAAGCCAAAACACCATTTTCTGAATGTAAAAAGATTTCTTTGTCTTTTGGCAAAAATTTAGCAACGTTGGTCGGCAAGCCAATGCCTAAATTGACATAGGAACCTTCAGGAATGTCATTGGCGATGAGTTTGGCAATATCTTCACGAGAACGCTTTTGAACTGACATTAGATATCTCCTACTTTTACAACGTGCTGAACAAAAATTCCCGGTGTAATAATGCACTCTGGGTCAAGCGTTCCTAGCTCAACTGTGTCATTCACTTGAACAATCGTGGTCTTGGCGGCTTTTGCCATGATCGGCCCAAAATTGCGGGCTGCTTTTCGATAAGTTAAATTGCCCCAGCGGTCAGCTTTATCGGCATAGATCAATGCAAAGTCAGCTTCGAGTGGATATTCAAGCACATAGTTTTTACCATTAATGGTTCGGGTTTCTTTACCCTCGGCAACTTTGGTGCCATAACCAGTCGGAGTAAAAATAGCGCCTAAGCCTGCGCCAGCAGCCTGAATACGA
>NZ_LRPD01000059.1:0-515 GCF_001605865.1 Acinetobacter sp. NRRL B-65365
GGAATCACTGGTGGTGATCTAGGCAACAATCCTGTCACTGGCGTGATTCAAACTGGTATTGATGTACTCCAAGGTGTCGAAAGCCTGAAAACAGATATTATCAACACAGGTATTAGCACTGTAGGCGGTGCAATTGGTAGCGTGCTTCCGGGCGTTCATCCTGTTACGGATCTGACCAATCTCGGTACCCTCACCTTTGAAACTTCTCGCGATACAGTCAATGGCACACTTGAAGCCATTTCTGATTTAGCAGGCGCTGATATTGGCGGTGCTGCGGGTTCTCTTACTGGCGTTGTCGGTACACTAATTACCAATGGTTCAACAGCTTCTGGTCTGGTTCAACATGTAGTTGGTGACCTCACTGATGTTGGTGGATTGTTAGGTGGCATTACTGGCGGTATTGGTGGTGGTGACGGCGGTCCTCTTGGTGCAATCACAGGTATCATCGGTGGCATTACTGGCGGTATCGGCGGCGGTGAAGGTGGCCCATTAGGTTCGATCACTGACATTATCGG
>NZ_LRPD01000060.1:0-3041 GCF_001605865.1 Acinetobacter sp. NRRL B-65365
TTTTCCTGATCTTGAAACAGATAACTGGCATTAAAATAGGCATCATCAAATTTGCCTTTTAAGTCCACCCGAAAAATATCGAAATACAGCTTACCGAATCCACCATTCGGCCCTTCCCAATTTTCATAACGCTGATTGAGTCGTACCACACCGCCGACTTGTACTGAATCGGTACCGTCTTCACTTTTCCATTCTAGGGCTGAGCTTTGTGCAAATACATTTGAACTGCTACCCAAATACAATGCAGCAAATAGCATGGCTATAGAGGTCTTTTTCATCTCTTGATTCCTTGGTTTTTGTTCCAACGATCCTGTTGGCTAGCTTTTTTGTTTTACCTATAAAACATAGTTTTTATCGTTTTATGGGCAAAAAAATTTGCCCATAAAACAGTCTTCACATCAGCACGGACTGCCAATGCTCAGTGGGATTAGTACAATTTTTTCTGTGGTGGCCCTGCAAAGTTCAATGGCCCAATTGAATGCATATCCAGTTCAATTACGCTTGGACCTTTGAAATCAACCGCTTCCTGAATCACGGTCTTGAATTCATCCGCACTGCCCACTTTCCAGCTCTTCACCCCCATTGCTTCGCCTAAGACTTTATAGTCTGGGGTATGCAATTCATTGAAATACTGGCGACCACCGAAGTAGTTATTTTGAATACCGCGCATCACGCCATAACCACCATCATTCATGATCATCAGCACCATATTGGTATTTTCTTGCGCCATGGTTGCGATTTCGCCGATGCCTAACATCAAACCGCCATCACCGACTAAACCAATGACTTTCTTGTCAGGATTGGCAATCGAGGCACCAATCGCAGTTGCCAGACCTAGACCAATTGCACCTGCTAGAGAATGAATATTCTGGTTTGGCGCCTGTACTGGAAATAAACGGCTGCCCCAAGTGCTACCTGACATGGTAATGTCACGTACAAAAATGCCATCTTGCGGTAATGCAGCACGTAAGTGATCACAAATCAAGGCATATTGATCTAACTGAGTACGTAGCGCATCTATTGCCGCCTGTTTGGCCTGAACCACAGCTGCATCATAATCTGCGTCAACTTTTGAGATACCTTGCAGGCCCGTCAATACACGTTGCAGCACATCTTTGGCATCACCACAAATGAAATTACGAACTTTATAATTACGCTGTTGTGCGACTGGATTGGCATCAATCTGGATAATATTGTCAGGGAATTGCACTGAATAGGTCTTGGTTTCATTACTACGTAAACGTGAACCCACCACTACTAATAGATCAGCATCTTTAAGTAACTGCTCAACACCAGCCGAGTTATGGAATGCGCCTAAGCTACGTGGATGATCATCGGCCAACACGCCACGCGCATGTGTTGATGACACCACAGGAATCCCAAGATCAGCAATAGCTTTGACTTCTGCAACGCTATTCAACGTACCACCACCGATCCAGAACACTGGGCGTTTGGCTTTTTTCAGTTCTTCAACAATTAAGTCGACTTCGACCTGTTCAGCTTGTGGCAATTCAAGGGCTTTTACTGGCCCCAAGTTCAGTGGCAAATCGATTTCTGCTGCTTGCACATCAATCGGTAACTCAACGCTCACTGGCCCCATCGGTACTGTAGTGGCTACACGAATTGCTTCACGGATCACACCCACCGCATTGTCAGGACTGGTGATACGAAATGCAGCTTTGCTTGATGCACGTAAAAAAGTCAGCTGATCTTTGGTTTCATGAATAAAGCTGGCATCACGATCCAGATATTCACGTTCCACTTGCCCGGTTAAATGCAATACAGGACTACCTGCATTCATTGCTTCGATCAGTGAACCGACTGCATTACCTGCACCCGCGCCAGTACTGGTAAGCGCCACACCAAGTCCTTTAAAACGAGAGTGACCATCTGCCATCGTGACCGCACCGGCTTCACCGCGTGCCGCCACAAAACGGATTTTTTCACGGCGACCAACTGCATCAGCAATCGGCAAGTTATGGATCGAGATCACACCATAAATACTGTCTACTTGGTGTGCTTCTAAAACACGGGCGATGGCTTCGCCGACATTTACACGTTCTGTCATTTGTATATTCCTCAAAAACTGTTCATTCCATGAATGTATTAATTCGCCCAAGGATTTGGCTGCTCGCTTAATCCCATATAGATGCTTTTTTGTTGCATGTAAGACAAAATGCCTAAACGACCTTTTTCACGCCCGATACCACTTTCTTTAAAGCCACCAAATGGCGCTGAAATCGAGAATTTTTTATAGGTATTGATCCAGACCGTACCCACTTCTAAAGCACGAGCAATTTGCCATGCCTTACGATAGTTTTCAGTCCAGATGCCTGCGGCAAGACCAAAACAACTGTCATTGGCTTGTGCAAGCAAATCTTGTTCATCGTCATATTTCATCACCACCAGCACAGGACCAAAAATCTCTTCCTGACAGGTTTGTGCTGAATTACTTAAGCCTGTAATAATGGTTGGTAAGTAATAGCTACCTTTGGCAAACTCACCTTCGGTTAAGGCATGACCACCCACAAGGACTTGTCCACCTTCTTGTTTCGCGAGCTGTACATAGTCATCGACAGAAGCCAAATGCTTCGGGTTAATCAAAGAGCCGAGATGTACGCCTGCGGTTTCAGGGTGCCCAACACGCAAGCCTTTGGTGATTTCAACCAGACGACTGAGAAATTGATCATAGATACTGCTGTGTACAAACAGGCGCGAACCTGCAATACAGGCTTGTCCAGCCGAACTAAAAATACCGTAAGCCACACCTTTTGCAGCCAACTCAATATCCGCATCTGGCAATACAATCGTTGGTGATTTTCCACCAAGCTCCAAAGAGGTTGTGATCAGTTTATCGGCAGCTAAATGTGCCAAATGACGACCAGTCGTGGTTCCACCCGTAAATGAAATCTTACGTACCAAAGGATGCTTTACGATTGCATCACCAATCACCGAACCACGTCCGACCAATACACTGAGTAAACCTTTCGGTAAACCCGCTTCTTCAAAGATTTTAGCCAGTTCTAATGCAATCAAAGAAG
>NZ_LRPD01000061.1:0-1706 GCF_001605865.1 Acinetobacter sp. NRRL B-65365
TGCTAAGATTTGACGCATTTGAGATGCATATCTCAAATGCATACTTTTGCTATCTTATAAAATTCATCTTTATTATAAAATATATTGATATCTGCCCACTTAACACTATCGCCTTCTCTATAAACGATATCTTTTACAACAGTCCCATCAGAACTAATGATTGCATCAGCGACTAAGGCTACATGATGAGTACTACAGTTTACTTTAACTTTAACAAAACGCTTTCCTAACCATGTCAAACGACCATTAGGTTTCATCACCCCAGTAAATAACATAGAAATTATAGGATAACCATCACTGTAATATTCATGTACACCAGATCTAACATACGATGCATCAGATTTATTTTTTGTTAATAAAGTCCAAGATATACCATTTTCAATAATACTTTTTTCTTCATTCTTACCGGATGAAAGAAAACTTGCTATTGATACATTCCCCACAGCCTCTCCAGTAGACCTTGCGTCTGTGTTATTTGTTTTATTAATCTCTTCCTGAACCATCTTAGTTGATTGATCAGGGATTTGACGAGAAGGAACTTCATATTGCGTTTTATACGTTTCTGGATAAGTGCTTGCTTTCACTCCTGTGTAATTATAAGTATAACCACTTACTGAAGGAGTAGTCTTAGTCCCAACTTTACCTGTATATGGGTTGATATTACCGGCCGTACTCCAATTATTATAAAAATGCCCATCCGGACTAGAGCGCATATGAGGGCTAACATAAGTGCCATTACTACGATAATACCCACGTACTGAAACACCTGCATAAAGATAAGATGTATAAAAAACACTTACTGAAAGCAAAAGTAAAACTGAACTAATCCCCATAAGTACAAAAACTCATTAATATTTTATTTTATTTTAACATTTTTAAATTTAAAGCCCATTTAAAATGAGCTCTAAATTTATAATTTTAATCTAGCAAAATTCACACTCAGTTCTGATAAGAATATTCCTGAGCCTTACTAAACTCTAAAGACTCCTGAATCAATCCATCGATGATATTGAAAATACGTTTCAACTCTTGGAATACGGATTCCGGAACATCATAAACCTTGTGAATATATTGGATATTTTTTTCACATAAATGCCTTATTGCGCTAATCATAGCTGCTAAATCTGCAACCTGTTCATAGGCCAAAGCATAACCATCCGCAATATCACTGGCTTCATACGATTGAATCGAGGATTTCATATACATAGTTTTCCCCTTATTCAGCGATGTTGTTTATAGATTCAGTTTTTGGCACTCGAAAGGAATGTAATATCTGAAAAATTAATTCGTTCATAACTTGCCACCTAGTGGTTCATGACAGCGCCCTACTGCTCTGTCTTATTTTTATTTTGTGCTCACTTTGGGCACAAGTCAAGATTTAGCTTCCTAGAATTTTTTCTAATAGATGAATTGCTCCTTCAATCTCTTCCTTTCGTTTTCTTGCAATTTCTAGTAGTTCAGTGGTAATCCCTACTGGAATTGGACGATCGCCATCTAACCAGTGGTTTATTCTGCGCCGATCAACTCCCAAAAAATCAGCAAGTTGAATCTTAAAACTTGTCCCATATAGAGACTTACCGATTGATTCAAGTTGTTCAGGAGTCAAACGATGATTTTCATTTGATTCAGACATAAATACCTTTACTTAAGTAAGCAATTAAGTAAGTCACCACTTACTTATCAAAACCAAGTTATTACACCATAAA
>NZ_LRPD01000062.1:0-4000 GCF_001605865.1 Acinetobacter sp. NRRL B-65365
CTGTCGCAAGCATCTGTGAGATGTCAACAGACCCTAGATCCGGTTCATGACTCAATCGAAGGGATGAAGTATGAGTAATGAAGAAAAAAGTGGATTAAAGCATTGGGTTCCTGCTTTCGTCCTGATGGTATGTGTCGTTCTGGCATTTTTCGACAAAATCAGTATCGCGGTCTTGTTTGCTGACCCGCACTTCCAAGGTGCGATGGGGATTGCACAAGATAAGGCAAAACTCGGATGGCTCATGACCAGCTTCTTGTTGGCTTATGGTTTTTCCTCGGTCTTTTTGAGTTTCCTCGGCGATATTTTTAATCCGAAGAAAATGCTGTTCTGGAGCGTCGCATCGTGGGGCATTTTAATGTTCTGCATGGGATTTACCACCAACTATACCGGTATGTTGATCCTGCGCGTTTTGCTTGGTTTGGCTGAGGGACCATTGTTTGCACTGGCGTATGCCATCGTGAAGCAAACCTATACCGATCGCCAGCAAGCGCGCGCTTCGACCATGTTCCTGCTAGGTACGCCGATTGGTGCATTTCTGGGTTTTCCAATTACCGCCGCAGTGCTTGCAAAGCACGACTGGCACACCACATTTTTTGTGATGTCAGGTTTAACAGTGGTTGCGCTACTGGCGATTGCATTTGGTCTACGTAATTTACAACTCAAGAAAACCATTGAACTTGAATCAACCAGCAAACGCCTGAATTTCAAAGGTCATATTCACAACACCAAAGTGCTATTACAGAACCGTGCTTTTTGGCTGGTGTGCATTTTCAATATTGCATTGATGACTTATCTCTGGGGCTTAAATAGCTGGGTGCCTTCTTATCTGATTCAGGACAAGGGCTTTAACCTCAAAGAGTTTGGTGTTTATTCAAGCCTTCCATTTATCGCCATGCTGATTGGTGAAGTGATCGGTGCTTTCCTTTCTGACAAGTTAGGCCGCCGTGCTGTTCAGGTTTTCAGTGGCCTGTTGGTGGCAGGCATCTTTATGTATGTCATGGTCATTATGACTGATCCGATTCTCGTGATCGCAGCAATGTCTTTAAGCGCAATGGCTTGGGGCTTTGGTGTCGCAGCAGTATTCGCTTTACTTGCCCGTGTAACAACTGCCGATGTTGGTGCAACTGCGGGTGGAATTTTCAACGGAATGGGTAATTTTGCCAGTGCAATTGCACCTGTTCTGATCGGTTACATCGTGATGCAAACACATAGTTTTAATTTAGGAATTACCTTCTTGGCAGCCGTCGCTGTGATTGGATCGTTCTTCTTAGTTCCTTTATTGAAACGTTATTAATCAAAATATTGAACAAAACCTAGGAGTTAAAACATGACTACTCAACAATTCGAATCATGGACACAACCTGAAGGTACAAATTTACAAGACTGGTTGAATACACGTATCGCACGCTTTGAAACACGTAAATATGATTTTGATGCCTTGAAGTTCCAAGCGGACTATGACCCGAAATATCGTCGTGCACAAATGCGTTATATGGGTACTGGTGCAACAGGTGTGGTTAATGATGGCAATACGGTTCCAGCTGAAAACTTTACCTTTTCAACCATGGTTTTACCTGCGCAATGTGAAGGGCCTTTGCATATTCATCACGATGTTGAAGAAGTGTTTTTCATGTTGCGTGGCGAAATTGACCTGTTCATTGAACATAACGGGGAAAAATTTGAGACCAGATTGAAAGAGCGTGACCTGATTTCAATTCCACCGGGTATTTATCGTGGTCTGTTCAATCCGGGTCAGGAAGATGCCTTGATGTGTGTGATGTTGGGTGCTGGTAAACCAACCATTCCGAACTATCCACCTGAGCATCCATTGTCTCAAATCAAACGTTAATCCGATTGATCTTATAAATGTTGAAGGAATGACATGATGACACTGATTGAGCGTTTAACTCATTATCCAGTCAAAACCGTTGCCGTAAATGGCGCTGTGCAAGCTTATCGTGAAGCAGGTCAAGGCCAGCCGCTGATTTTGTTGCATGGAATTAGCTCAGGTTCAGCATCCTGGGTCAATCAGCTGGAGACACTCAGTCAGCATTTTCATGTCATTGCCTGGGATGCACCGGGTTATGGCTTATCCGATGGCTTAAACACAGATCAACCCAATGCAGCCGATTATGCGGAGCGAGTATTGGGCTTGATGGATGCGTTGAACATTCCCAAAGCCGTTGTAATTGGACATTCATTGGGTGCCTTACAGGCCAGTGCGTTTGCCCATCTTTATCCTGAACGGGTACAGACCTTAATCATTGCCAATGCCGCACAAGGTTATCAACGTTCCGATGAAGATACCAAAGCACAGGTCTATCAAAAACGCCCGAATATGTTGAAGAGCTTGGGCAATGCAGGCATGGCTGCCAGCCGTGGACCTCATTTGATTTATAAACAAGACCCTCAGGCACTGGCTTTGGTCAGTGAGGTGATGGGGCAACTGACATTAGATGGTTTTACCCGAGCATCTTATTTGCTGGCGTATGACGAAATTCGAAATTATTTAACAGAACTTACTGTTCCTTGTGTGGTGATTGCGGGTGACAAGGATGGAATTACGCCTGCGCAAGCGATCAAGGAACTTGCAGTAGAAATGCAATTGAGCCGATGTCATCTCATTACAGATGCAGGTCATCTGAGTTATGTCGATCAACCTGAACAGTTTAACGACATTGTTCTATCGGCACATTAAGACTTAAACGAGAGATATGGATATGAGCTTCCAAGTTGAAGGAAAAGTAGCAGTTGTAACAGGTGGCTCGTCAGGCATTGGTTTGGCTGCAGTCGAAATTTTAGTTGCAGAAGGTGCCAAGGTGGCGTGGTGCGGTCGAGATGAGCAGCGTTTGGCGGCATCAAAACTATATATTTTAGAAAAATATCCGCATGCCAACATCTTCACCAGTATTTGCAATGTTTTGGATAAAGAAGATGTAAAACGCTTTGCACAACAGGTAAACCAGAATCTGGGCAATGTCGACATGCTGATCAATAACGCAGGTCAGGGGCGTGTGTCTAATTTTGAAAATACCCAAGACGAAGACTGGATGAAGGAAATTGAACTGAAGTATTTCAGTGTATTACATCCAGTACGTGCTTTCTTAAACGATTTAAAACATTCGGCATACGGGTCGATTACCAATGTGAATTCTTTGCTGGCACTGCAACCTGAGCCGCACATGATTGCGACTTCATCTGCACGTGCAGCATTGCTGAATCTAACCCATTCACTGGCGCATGAATTTACCCAGTACGGTGTTCGTGTCAATTCAATTCTTTTGGGTATGGTGGAATCAGCACAGTGGAAACGCCGTTTTGAAACCCGTTCTGATCTAAATGCTACATGGGAACAGTGGACAGGCAACATAGCCAAAAACCGTGGCATTCCAATGCAACGTTTAGGCAAGCCAGAAGAGCCAGCGCGTGCCTTGGTGTTTTTAGCATCGCCTTTGGCATCGTATACCACAGGTTCGACACTCGATGTCTCTGGTGGATTTAACAAACATTTATAAGGTGTTCACATGAAACAGTTGATGATGATTGGTTTTGGAGCGATGGCGGCAGAAGTGTATGCCCACATGCCACAAGACCTGCAACTTAAATGGATTGTGGTCCCTGCACGCAGTATCGAAAAAGTACAGGCGCAGGTTGCGGCTGATGTGCAAGTGATTAGTTCAATCGAACAATGTCAGGGGACACCTGATTATGTGATTGAAGTGGCAGGACAGGCTGCGGTGAAAGAACACGCGCAAAAAGTCTTGGAAAAAGGCTGGACCATTGGCCTGATTTCAGTGGGGACTTTGGCGGATAACGAATTTTTAATTCAGCTGAAAAAAACGGCAGAACAAAACGATGCGCATCTGCATTTATTGGCAGGCGCCATTGCCGGGATCGATGGGATCTCTGCGGCCAAAGAAGGTGGTCTGGAAAAGGTCACTTATAAGGGCTGTAAGAGTCCAAAAAGCTGGCGTGGTAGCTATGCGGAACAATTGGTTGA
>NZ_LRPD01000063.1:0-565 GCF_001605865.1 Acinetobacter sp. NRRL B-65365
TTGGCGGTGGTGAAGGTGGCCCTCTTGGTGCAATCACTGGAATCATTGGCGGCATTACGGGTGGTATTGGCGGCGGCGAAGGTGGTCCTCTTGGCGCGATCACTGGAATCATCGGTGGAATCACTGGTGGTGACCTTGGTAACAATCCTGTCACTGGCGTAATCCAGACTGGTATTGATGTACTCCAAGGTGTCGAAAGCCTGAAAACAGATATTATCAACACAGGTATTAGCACTGTAGGCGGTGCAATTGGTAGCGTGCTTCCGGGCGTTCATCCTGTTACGGATCTGACCAATCTCGGTACCCTCACCTTTGAAACTTCTCGCGATACAGTCAATGGCACACTTGAAGCCATTTCTGATTTAGCAGGCGCTGATATTGGCGGTGCTGCAGGTTCTCTTACTGGCGTTGTCGGTACACTAATTACCAATGGTTCAACAGCTTCTGGTCTGGTTCAACATGTAGTTGGTGACCTCACTGATGTTGGTGGCTTGCTTGGTGGTATCACAGGCGGTATTGGCGGCGGTGAAGGTGGTCCTCTTGGTGCAATCACTGACATTATCGG
>NZ_LRPD01000064.1:0-616 GCF_001605865.1 Acinetobacter sp. NRRL B-65365
GTGTATACACTGTCAATTTAGCTTTATCAATTCCTTGCACAATATCACTAGCAACTTGCTCAGGTGAGGCAAGCTTTCCTTTGCCAGACATTCCAGCCGTCATCGGTGTTGCTGTTGGACCCGGCTTAATTAAAGTTGCTGTAACAGAAGAACCGATTAAAGCTAAACGGTGTTGTAATCCTTGCAGATATTTATCAATCAATGCTTTGGATGCACCATATACATAATTTGATTTACGTCCACGGTCACCCGCTACTGAGCCAATCACAGCCAATTTACCATGATTATGCTCAATCATATGTTTCGCAATACTCTCTGTAAATAATACAGGTGAAAGTGCATTAACTTCGATCGCCTGTTGGCATTTGAGTAAATCATTTTGACATTGCTCTTGATCAGGTAAATTACCATGAGCAATCAGCGCAATATCGATTTTCCCTTGTTGATTAATGGTATTAATACAATCCTGAATCGCTGTAGCATTTACAAAATCAACAGTCTGGAATTGGATATTGGCCTGCGGCGTACGCACCTTAAGATCATTCACAACACGCTGTAATTTTTCTTGATCACGACCCAATAAAATAATTTCACAAGGCTGCTGTTTAAGCCAAAG
>NZ_LRPD01000065.1:0-4497 GCF_001605865.1 Acinetobacter sp. NRRL B-65365
ATGTTTTATATATAAAACAAATGAGGATGCAAGGATGAGTTGGATCTCAGTTTGTCAGCAAGACGACATCACCGAAGACGAGCCGAAAGCCATTGAAGTCGACGGTAAGAAAATTGGCGTATTTTTCATCGATGATAATTACTTTGCCATCGAGAATGTTTGCCCACATGCCTTTGCCTTGTTAACAGAAGGCTTTATCGAAGATCAAACAGTGGAATGCCCATTGCATGAGGCGATCTTTGATATCCAGACAGGTGAGTTGAAGAGTGGACCAGGATGCCGTGATTTGTGCACCTATCCAGTACGTGTTGAAGGGCAGGACGTTCAAATTCAACTATAAGTTTTATTTTAAAGGATGGAATCTCATGAAAACTTTTAATGAGAAGCTAGCGAACTGGATTCATGCCACGCCAGCGACCGAAGCAGGGATTAACAATATTCAGATACCGGGACAGGCAGAGCTACTGGTTTGGCAAACACGTTATAAAGAGCCAACTGTCTATGAACAGGATTTTGTTCAACATCTCATCAAAGCCTTTTCTACAGGCGTCACTGAACTCACAGATTTAGTCCAGTCTTTAAACCAGCAAGGTTTTCGCTGTGAATCTGGTGAGCTTTGGACTTCTGAAAAGTTCTCAGAAGAAATGCAACGTTTAGGTTATTAATTCAAGGAAGAATAGTGATGAACGCAGCAGTATCAGTTACTCCAAGTGTAGAAGAGTATTTAGATTTAGGTTTACGTGATCAGTGGCATCCTGTGTTGGCAAGCTGGGAAGTGGCTGCAAATCCAGTCGGTATTACCCGTTTAGGTGAAAATATCGTGGTTTGGCGTGACGCAGAAGGTCAGGTTCATGCTTTGGAAGATCGCTGTCCGCATCGTGGCGCACGTCTTTCTTTAGGCTGGAATCTGGGCAATCGTGTAGCTTGCTGGTATCACGGTGTTGAAGTTCGCCATGATGGCGTTGTGGAAGATGTGCCTGCGGTACATGATTGTCCAATGAAGGGTACTTCATGTGTCAAAAGCTATCCTGTGATTGAACAGCATGGTGCAATTTTCATGTGGTTTGGTATCGATGCCAATGAAGCGCCTAAGCCGCTAGATTTTCCTGAACAACTGGCAAGTGAGGAATGGAGTTCATTCTTATGTCAGGCGGACTGGAAAGTAAATCATCAGTATGCGATTGATAATGTGATGGACCCGATGCATGGTAGTTATTTGCATTGCACGTCACACTCAATGGCAGAGGGCGACCGTACTGCGGAAATGAAACACCGTTCAACGCCAAATGGTTTTGTTTTTGAGAAAGAAGGCCAAATTGGGGTGAATTTTGACTGGGTTGAATATGCCAATACGGGTGCAAGCTGGTTACGCCTCTCCATTCCGTATCGTAAAGACTTTGGCCCAGGTGGCGAGTTCTGGATCGTGGGTTATGCAACGCCAATTGATGCCAACAATACCCGTGTATTTTTCTGGCGCTGCCGTAAAGTCAGTGGCTGGCAACGTAATGTCTGGCGCTTCCTTTACCGTAACCATTTAGAAAAATTGCATTGGGATGTATTGGAACAGGATCGCATTATTTTAGAAAATCTTGCGCCGAATGCCCGTCAACACGAATTCCTTTATCAACATGATGTTGGTCTCTCGCGTTTACGCCGTTTAATGAAAAAAGAAGCGGAAAAACAGTTAAAGAAAATTGCAGCATTGAATACCTCAAACCGTATTGAAATGCAGGAAGAAGTTCATGGTTAATGTCGCATTGTTACAGGACAAAAAAGTCCTTGTCACAGGTGCGGCAAGAGGCTTGGGTCGAGACTTTGCACAAGCGATTGCGGAAGCAGGCGCTCAAGTGGTTATGGCTGATATCTTGACTGATCTGGTACAAGAAGAAGCCGCTGCTTTGCAAGCACAAGGCTTAAAGGTTGATGCGGTGAGCATTGATCTGGCAAATGCAGACTCGATCCAGCAAGCAGTTCAGCAAGCAGCTGAGCGCATGGACGGAATGGATGGTTTAGTGAACTGTGCCGCACTTGCAACCAATGTTGGCGGTAAAAGCATGATGGATTATGACGCAGATCTTTGGGATCGTGTCATGAACATTAATGTGAAAGGGACTTGGTTAGTGACCAAGGCTGCGGTGCCTTATCTCAAACAGTCCAGTGCAGGCAAGATCATTAACGTCGCTTCGGATACAGCGTTGTGGGGTGCTCCCAACCTCATGGCCTATGTCGCGAGCAAAGGTGCATTAACTGCAATGACACGTTCCATGGCGAGAGAACTTGGGCCATTTAATATCTGTATTAATACGCTTTCACCGGGATTGACTCTGGTTGAAGCAACAGCCTATGTGCCACAAGAACGCCATGATTTATATGTGAATGGTCGTGCGATTCAACGTCAGCAATTACCACAGGATTTGAACGGAACAGCCCTTTATTTACTATCAGATTTGTCCTCGTTTGTGACAGGACAGAATATTCCAGTAAATGGCGGTTTTGTCTTTAATTAAGGAGTCATCTCATGATTACAGGGATTGAGATTTTAAAGTTTGGCGTTGAAGACAGAGCTGCTTCGAATAAATTTTTGGCAGATTTCGGTCTAAAGCAAAGTCAGTCAGATATTGAAGGGACTGATCTTTACCAGACACAAAATGGCAGCAAGATCTACTTATTTGATTGTGATGATCATCGTTTACCAAAAGCCATTGAGTCAGGTTCAACTTTACGTGAAGTGACTTGGGGACTAGATGATGCGGCACAGGATTTGGCAAATTTAGCATTTCGTCTAAATGATGTAGAGGGTTATCAGGCGACTGCGGATATGGTGCAGTGTCTAGATCCGAATGGCATGACGATCCGCTTTCAGAAAAGCTTTACCCAAGATCTACCTGCATTGAAAACAGAAGGCATTAACCAGTACGGCAATGTACAACGTGTCAATGCAGCAAGTCCTGTATATGACAAAGGACAACCTGTTGCGATTGGTCATGTGGTGTTTTTCACGCCTGATTTAGCAAAGACGGAACAGTTCTATATTGAGAAACTTGGTTTCTTCTTATCAGATGCTTATCGCAATCGTGGTGCATTCTTACGCTGTCGCGGTAAAGGTTTCCACCATGACCTGTTCTTGCTTTCGGTGCCAAATAAACCTGCTGGACTCAATCATGTCGCATTCGTCGTTCGTGATATCCATGAGGTGATTGGTGGTGGATTGCACATGAACCGTTCTGATTGGTCAACGTTCATTGGCCCAGGACGCCATCCGATTTCTTCAGCTTACTTCTGGTATGTCAATTCACCGCTTGGTGGTGCGTTTGAGTATTACACTAACGATGACTATCTGACCGAAGAATGGCAACCACGCATTGAAGAACATCGTCTGGAACTCTTTACAGAATGGGCGATTGAAGGCGGTCTGGATGATCACACCCGTCGTCAGGTTAAACCTGCATAAGTACAGATCAAGCAGGGAGAACAAGCTATGGAAAGAATCGTAATTGTGGGTGCAGGACAAGCTGCGGGTTGGGCAGTCAGTACTTTGCGCCAGAATGGATATTCAGGTGAAATTCATGTGGTCTCAAATGAAGACCGTGTGTTTTACGAACGCCCACCATTGTCAAAACAGGTACTTTCAAAAGAAGCTACTTATGAAAGCTTGCATCTGTTTTCTCCAGAGCAGGTGCAGGATTTTAATATCCAATGGCACAAGCCAGCAGTTGCTACTCAGGTAGATCGCCAGCAGAAGCAGGTGGTTCTGGAAAGCGGTCAGGTTTTACCGTATGACAAATTGTTGATTGCCACAGGTAGCCGTGCGCGTGTTCCTGTGAATACGTGGCAGTTTATTCCCAATGTGGTGACTTTACGTAATGTTCAGGATTGTGAGCGTTTAGCCGAAATCTTGCAGCATTCGCAAAAGTTAGCCGTGATTGGTGGTGGCTGGATTGGTCTGGAAATTGCAGCGACGGCACGTAAACAAGGCAAAGAGGTTCATATTTTTGAATATGGCGATCGTCTGTGCGCGCGTAGCGTCAGTCCCGATGTCTCTGAGTTCTTGAAAAACATGCATGAGCAGCAAGGTACCCAGATTCATTTAGATAGTAAAAATCTGCATTTGATTGAAGTAGGTCAGCAAAAAGTTGAAGTGGTCAATCATCCGAATGCAAGTGAGCTGTTTGATTGTGTGGTTGTAGGTGCAGGTGCTGATATTGCCAAAGAGCTTGGTGTCAATGCGGGCTTGGACGTGAAAGATGGCATTGTGGTGAATTGTTTTGGGCAGACTTCTGACCAGGATATTTATGCCGCAGGTGATGTTGCGATTCATCCAGGGCTTGGGTATTGCATCCAGTCATGGGCCAATGCACAGAATCAGGCCATTGCCGCTGCAAAATCAATGTTGGGCATTGAAACCGAATATAGCGATATTCCGTGGTTATGGTCAGATCAGTATCACTTTAATATTCAGATTTTAGGCACGTATCAACCTGAAAAAACAGGGCAGAT
>NZ_LRPD01000066.1:0-2495 GCF_001605865.1 Acinetobacter sp. NRRL B-65365
GCTCCAGCCTGAATCAAAGATTGCGACACGAGCCAACAATATTCAGGCTGCGCAAGCTTTGATTCAGGCTGGAGCCGATGTCAATGCCAAAGATAATATTCAGGACAGTCCTTATCTCTATGCGGGTGCAAGAGGGCATTTAGAGATTTTGAAAATGACGTTGCAACATGGCGCAGACCTAAAAAGTACCAATCGATATGGCGGTACAGCATTGATTCCTGCCTGTGAGCGGGGTCATGTCGAAACGGTTAAAACACTGATTGCAGCAGGCGTAAAGATTGATCATGTCAATAATCTGGGTTGGACTGCATTGTTGGAAGCCATCATGTTAGGCAATGGTGATAAGCAATACCAGCAAATCGTCGACCTTCTAATTCAGTCAGGTGTCAATGTCAATCTCGCTGATCGTGAAGGAGTAACGCCATTGGCTCATGCTCAGGCACGCGGTTACAAGACGATTGAAAATGCATTATTGGCGGCTGGTGCAAAATAAGGCTGAGAGTATGAACATGAATAAGGATACAGATTTTCTTCGTCAGGCCATTGAACTGGCTTATCAAAATAGTGAGGCAGGTGGACGTCCATTCGGGGCAGTGATTGTCAAAGATGGGCAAGTGATTGCTTCTGGCGTCAACCAGATTCTCAGCACTAATGATCCCACTGCACATGCAGAATTACAGGCCATCCGTGCTGCCAGCAAACAGCTCAACTCAGTCAATTTAGAAGGATGCACTGTTTTTGCCAGTGGTCATCCATGTCCGATGTGTAAGGCTGCGATGCGTATGGCGGGTATACAGGCTGTGACTTATGCCTATTCAAATGAAGCAGGTGAACCCTTTGGCCTATCAACCGCCGCAATTTATGCAGACCTCGCCAAGCCTTTTGCAGAGCAATCGATGCAGATTCGCTATGTCCCTGTACGGCTAGAGCACAAACCAGATTTATATGCTTACTGGAAATCATTGGCCTAAATTATGATGACCTCCTTTAATCATCGTCCGATGCTGATCGCAACTGTGGCATTGGTCGGACTCAATTTACGGCCTTTTATGACCAGCATTGGGCCAGTCGCGAATCCGATACGAACAGGGACGGGCCTGAGTTTGCAAGGGATTGCCTTACTTACTTTAGTTCCTATGCTGCTGATGGGAATCATTGCCTTTGTTGGGCCTTCGATACAAAGTGCGCTGGGTGAGCGTAAGGCCATTCTGACGGCTTTAGCGATTATCTGTCTGGGATGTGCATTACGTTTTATTGTGCCGAATGGTGGATTCTTGATTTTGACTGCTGCCATCATTGGCTTAGGTGTGGCGATTGTACAGGCCTGCTTTCCAAGTATGATCAAAAGAGAATTTGCCAATCATCTGGGGCCGATGATGGGGCTATATTCAGCCATGTTGATGGGCGGCGGGGCTTTGGGTGCTTTAATTGCGCCGATGGTCACTAGCGTGAGCGGGGACTGGAAAATTGGTCTATCGATTTTCACTTTACCCGCAATTGCTGCGTTGCTGTTGGCCGGTTGTTTTTTAGCTCGACCTGCAAAATCTCAATACAAACTTCCATCGGTTGGCGTGTTTATGAAACAGCCACGGACCTGGTTGTTGATTTTTTGCTTTGGGTTGATCAATGGTGGTTACAGCTCAATCGTGGCATGGCTGGCACCGTCCTATCAGGAGCGGGGCTGGAGTGCAACAGCGAGCGGTAATTTGATGGCAGTACTGACACTCAGTCAAGCCGCGGCAGCACTGCTATTGCCTTATTTATCCCGAACCAATAAGGACCGCCGGATCTGGATTGGTTTAACTTTACTCATGCAACTGCTTGGATTTGCGGGCTTGGCTTTTATCCCTGAACATCTGCCTTATCTATGGGTCGTGACTTTAGGTGCAGGCTTGGGTGGCAGTTTTGCTTTACTGATGATTGTGGTGCTCGATCATCTGGCTGATCCCGCACATGCAGGTCAGCTTTCTGCCTTGATGCAAGGTGGTGGTTTCTTACTTGCAGCGATTGCGCCGTGGCTACTTGCCGTATTTCACGGTCTTACAGGTGGTTATACCCTTGGCTGGATCTGGCATTTGGCGATGGTAGTGGTGGTGAGCATACTGGTGATCAGGCTCAACCCCATACATTATACAAAAGCCATCCGCTTGGAAAAATAAATAAAAGAAGCTAAGTTAAAGAAAAACAAGGTGTTTATTTTTTAACTTTTTTTAATAAGGACGTATCGCGTAGTTAACAGGGAAGTTTAAAAAAATAAATAGAATGTGACATTTATTGTCATCTATAGACAGAACTGTATAGACATTAAATCGTTTTTTTGAGTAAAATATGGCAAATTTAATGAAATGTTCTATAAAAAATGTTGAACAATATTTTTAAGGCTCTGGAAAGTTTAGGCCTCACCGCACAGAAACGTGCGATCCATATTCAGTTTTCAAATCAAAATTTAAATTCCCAAGTCTTCCTGCAACGTATCGATGGCCAGCATGAATTAA